>NZ_DKLH01000058.1:0-45971 GCF_002455685.1 Sphingobacterium sp. UBA6645 | reverse complement strand
TATTTATAGAGGAAATACTAACTACTAAATACTAGACCACCGTAATGAATATGCTTTCAAAGCCTACGAATATTGATTGACAGTTAGCGGCTTATTTAACCCCGGTTTTTTTGAATTGCTAATATTCTATTTTCACACAGTAAAGCGATTCCTGCAGAAACAGCTGAAGGTGATCATACTAATGAAGGAAGAATGAGCAAAGTATTAATCTTAAGCCAGGCTAGTTTTGAAACCTCTACAGACTACCTCTGTAAATGGTTGGGGTATTATGCTACTCCGTATAAACGCTTAAATGGAGAGGATCTGTTTATGATAAACAGTTTATCCGAATTGCCGCAAAATGATGACTATGCCGTGGTATGGTATAGACGTCGTATCCATAAGTTCCCGAATGTCGGATATAGTTTCAGAGAAGAGCATTTTGAGAACGATAGAACGCTTCGTGACTTCCTAAACACGGAATTTAGAGCCTTATTCTTCTATATTCTTGAGAAGATCGACCTGAATAAATGGGTGAACAATCCCTTTGTATTCAATAGGATTAATAAGCTACATGTATTGCAGGCTGCAGAAGATCAGGGTATTCTGATTCCAAAGACGGAGGTGATGACCAGCAAGACTGCTCTCGTGGGGTTTCTTGCTACCTACAAGAAGCTTATTCTTAAACCACTCAGCGAAGTAATCTACTTGCAGGGTGAGGGTGATATGCACTACAATATGCTGTCCAAGGTTATTGATGAGAAGACGTTGAAATATGTTCCTCAGCAATTCTTTCCATCTTTAGTACAGCAAGCGATTGAAAAGAAGATGGAGATCAGGGCATTCTACCTTTATGGTCGATTCTATTCGATGGCAATCTATTCGCAAAATAATAAAAACACCAAAACCGATTTCCGTAACTACGATCATCAACGCCCAAATAGAACTGTTCCTTATAAATTACCGCAAGGGTAAGAGCGCAAGCTGGATTCCCTGATGAAAGGCTTAGGATTCAATACAGGCTCGATCGACCTTATTCTTACGCCGGATGGTGATTACGTTTTCTTAGAAATTAATCCAGAAGGTCAATTTGGTATGGTTCCTCATCCTTGTAATTACTTTTTAGAACGAGAAATGGCAATAATATTTAAAAAGAAGATTTCCAATGAAGCATAGGTTTATCAAAAAACTCAAAAAGATGGAGGGTCTTCCTCTTTCAATCTATTTTCTAGAGAGAGATCAGATGGATTTGGATAAGACCCCCTATAAATTAGAAGAAGCCAAAGACATTAATTCCAAAGGCTATCGGGTGATTAGTTATTACAAACCGGTTTCAAAACTTTAGTTATGCGTTATCTGAATATCTTCGCAAATTGTAAGCTTGTCAAAGGGGCAAGTATGTCTCTGCTTTGCGATTTACAGCTTAGAAAATACTATCAAGTTCCAAACGACATGGCTGAAGTGCTGGTATTTCTAGCAGACCATTCGGTGGAAGAAACAATAGAGACTTTTGGAGTTGAAAACAAAGGTACAGTACAGTCCTATATCAATTTTGTGTTGAAAATGGACATGGGTTTTCTGGATGACAACATTATCAAAGAGCTGGTGCCTTTGTCGTTAGAGTGGGATGCTTTCTCTGAAATTACCAATGTTATCCTCGAGTTTAAGCAAGGAACGAGTTATGATGTCGCTTTTATTCAGGATTTACTTTCGCTGAACTTATCGGCGGTTGAATTAAGAAGCTACGAGCCGATACCTTTTTCCGAAACGATTGAGCTACTTTCCCTATTTAAATATAGCAAGGTCTTGTCTATCAAATTGATTACCGCTTGGTCAAAGGAATATTCAGAAAAGCGGATAAAAGATTTAATGGAGACAGATTACAGGCTCAATACGGTTGTACTTCATGGAGCACCGAAAACAAAGCAAATAAAATTGTTCAGAGATTCGGCGTCGATTGTCTTCAGTGAAGGTAGTCTGTACTCAAACCTGCAATGTGGGGTTATCCAGCCTTCTTATTTCAGCACGAGCATAGAGTTGTTTTCTGAAAGCCAACTTCACAATACTTGTCTAAATAGAAAATTGTCAATAGACAAGGATGGCTTCATAAAGAACTGCCCATCGATGAAAGAAAACTATGGTCATTTCTTGGATACATCTTTAGCAGACATCCTTGCAGATCCCGGCTTTAGGAAGGATTGGTTTATGAATAAAGACAGCATTGAGGTCTGCAAAGATTGCGAATTCCGTCATGTTTGCACGGATTGTAGAGCTTTCAGAGAACGAACACATATCGACCAAGATGGTCGCGATAGATCAAAACCATTGAAATGTGGTTATAATCCCTACCATAATTCATGGGAAGATTGGTCGCAGAATCCATTGAAACAAGACGCCATTTCTTTCTATCAAATGGAAGATTTAATTGATAAAGCCTAGGATGGCAAAGTTTCCGTTTTATAAGCAACCTGATGCCAAGGACTGTGGACCGACTTGTTTGCGAATTATTAGCAAGCATTATGGAAAGTCGCTTTCGCTACAGATGTTGCGCGATCTTTCAGAGACGACGAGAGAGGGTTCCAGCCTTATGGGACTTAGCCGCGCAGCGGAGGCCATTGGATTCAAAACATTAGCGGTAAAGATTGACTTTAATACGCTTTTTGAAGATGTGCCTATGCCTTGTGTTGTTTTTTGGAGAAAGCAGCACTTTGTGGTTGTTTATAAAGTCGAGAAGTCTGGCGGTGATTTTAAAATCTATATTTCTGATCCGAGCTATGGATTGATAATCTACGGGAAAGAAGAGTTTCTGGAAGCTTGGATTGGCAAAGGCGCCAATGAAACAACCGAAGAGGGGATCGTTTTGGTGCTGGAGACTACGCCGCGTTTTGATGAAGTGGAGGAGAACACGGATAAGAAATTTTCTATCTATAAATACCTTAAACACTATCTCTCAAAATATAGGAAATATATTGTTCAGCTAGCAATCGGTCTTATCGGTGGAAGCTTGCTCGCCTTAGTACTCCCGTTTCTGACGCAGAGTATCGTTGATATCGGTATTCAAAATCAGGATCTCAATTTTATCTACTTAGTGCTGTTCGCACAAATTATGTTGTATTTGGGGCAGATGAGCATTGAGATGATTCGGGCGTGGATACTGCTGCACTTATCCTCAAGAATTAACATTTCCATTGTCTCGAACTTCTTTATCAAGCTAATGCGCTTGCCAATAAAATTCTTCGATACGCGCGTAGCAGCTGATATTATGCAGCGAATTGGAGACCATTCCAGAATCGAGCAATTGTTGACCAATAGCTCATTGCAGACGCTGTTCTCGCTTATCAATTTCATCATTTTCGGGATGGTGCTGTTGATTTATAACTATAAGCTTTTCCTCGTTTTCTTTTTCGGTGCTATTGCCTATGTGTTATGGATAACCTTTTTCTTAAAGAAGCGTCGAGAATTGGACTATAAGCAGTTTTCCCAGCTATCCGAAGAACAAGGCCAGGTAATGGAACTGATCAATGGTATGCAGGAGATCAAGATGAACAATGCCGAAAACTACAAACGCTGGCAATGGGAGGGCACTCAGATCAAAGTGTTTCGCATTAAGATCAAGGCTTTGAAATTAGAGCAAGTGCAAACGATTGGTGGTAATATCATTAGTCAACTTAAAGATGTATTGATCAGCTTTATTGCTGCTAGTTTGGTTGTTGAAGGGAAATTGACGCTGGGGATGATGTTGTCCGTACAATACATTATCGGGCAATTGAATACGCCCTTAATTCAGCTCGTTAGCTTTATTCGTCAATTTCAAGATGCGAAAATTGCTTTGGAGCGTCTGAATGAGATCCATGAGAAAGACGATGAAGAACAGCTTGATCAAGCAAAACTTACAGACCTACCGGAAGGCGATATTCAACTTAATAATGTCTCTTTCCGTTATACCGGCTCAGTAACATCGGTATTCGAAGGGCTCAACTTAACCATTCCTTTCGAAAAGACAACTGCAATTGTAGGTGCGAGCGGAAGTGGCAAAACAACCTTGATGAAGATATTAGCGAAGTTTTATGATGCAGATCAGGGAACAGTGAAGATCGGCCCTACAGAGTTGAAGAATATTTCTGTTCATACTTGGAGGGCGAACTGTGGCATTGTTATGCAAGATGGATACATCTTTAATGAAAGTATTGCTCATAATATTGCTTTAGGGGATGATAGTGTAGATAAAATGAAATTGGGTCAAGCAGTGGAAGTGGCGAATATTAAAGAATTTATCGAAAGCTTGCCTTTAAGCTATAATACAAAAATAGGGTATTAAGGCTTAGGCCTTAGTGGCGGACAAACACAAAGAATGCTCATCGCGAGGGCAGTTTATAAGGAACCTAGCTTTGTGTTTTTCGATGAGGCAACGAGTGCTTTGGATGCGAATACTGAAAAGATTAATACAGACAACTTGAACCACTTTTTGAAAGGTAAAACGGCGGTGATCATAGCTCACCGCTTATCTACCGTAAAAAATGCAGATAAGATTGTGGTGTTGGATCGTGGCAGAATCGTGGAGGAAGGCAGCCATGCTGAGTTAGTTGCTAGGAGTGGAGAATACTATCGTTTAGTTAAAAATCAGTTGGAACTTGGAAACTAATAGAAATACATTAGATAATATCCACCTTCGTTCAGAGCAGGTGAATGACGTGTTGGAGAATCCACCGCATTGGCTGATTCGTTGGGGAAGTACGGTGATTTGTTTGCTGATTGTTTTGTTTTTTACGCTTGCCTGTATCATCAAATACCCTGAGTTTATTCAAGGATCAATCGTCATCAGTTCGCAGAATCCGCCGGAAAAGATTGAAGCGACAGTAAATTCCAGGATTGAAAAAATATTTGTTGCCGATCAGAAAACGGTGAAGAAAGGGGAGCCAATTTTAGTCCTACAGTCTAATGCAAATCACGAGGATATTCTTCGCTTAAAGCAGTTGCTGGATAGCGTCAAATCAAATTCCCTAGCTCAATTTCCGGTCGCATTCACATCCACTTTTAGATTGGGCGAAGTACAGGAAGATTATACGGCATTTGCCAAAGCTGTACAGGACGAGTTGCTCTTTGCCAAGCTAAAACCTTATGATACTGAAGGATTAACAGCGGGCAAAAACATCAATGACTACGAGAATCGAATTGCCAACATGAAGCAGCAATACACGATCGAAGAGGCTAAAATGGAGCTCACCGAAAAGAACTACCAACGTTCGGAACAGCTGCAGCAACAGGGGGTGATCTCGGCTTTAGATTTGGAAAACGAAAAAATAAGATTGCTAGAGCAACGTAAGAACTTTAAGAATACGCAATTATCCCTTGCTCAGTTAGAGGAAAGTGTGCTAAATTTTAGGAAGATACAAGCGGGGGTTCAGATTAATAAGACTAAGGATGAATCGAATTATGCTAGCGGCAGTATATTAATGTTAGAGCGGCTTCGAAAATCGATTATACAGTGGGAGAGAAGCTTTCTTATTCGGGCATCCATCGATGGAAAAGTTAGCTATTCACAGTTTTTGGGAGAAAATCAATTTGTCAAAGCTGGCTCTAATTTGCTGAGTATTCTACCTGCCAATCGCGACATCATTATTGGTCAAATGCTGATTGCTGCACAGAATCAGGGGGAGATACAGAAAGACCAACGCGTATTAATTAAGCTTGATAACTACAAATACCAGGAATTTGGCATCGTTACGGGACGTATTCAATCGCTCTCACTGACACCAGACAAAGACGGGAAGTACTATGTTGAGGTGGCACTGCCGAATGGCCTTAAAACCTCATACGACAAGCAGTTGAGCTTTGATCAGGAACTTACCGGCAATGCAGACATCGTCACGGAAGAACTAACGCTTGCACAAAGGATTCTTGACCAATTGCGAAGTGTATTAAAGTACCAGAATAACGATTAGCATATGCGACAAAAATTATTATCTGTTTTCTGCGCGTTATTTATCCTATCGTTAGCGAACCGTGTTTTTGCGCAGGAAGGGTGGTCTCTGCAAGAATGTATGGACTATGCGGTACAACAAAATGGGAACGTGGCGCTATCCCAGTTGGACGTTGAAAACAAATCAATTGATATCCAGATTGCGAAGCGCGAAAAGCTTCCTACCTTAAATGCGTTCAGTAATATCTCAAGTAATTTCGGACAGTCACAAGATATCTTTGGAAACAATGCTAGGAACGACAATTTTAGTAATAGCATTGGGCTATCAAGTTCTGTTTCTCTCCTTAACTTCGGAAGTATCAAGAACAGTGTAATCAAAACTGAAGCCTTGGTCAACGCTTCGAAAGAGGATGTTGAGCTCGCAAGGCGCAACACGCGCATGCAGGTCGCGCAAGCTTACTTACAATTGCTTCTACAGAAAGAGATGGCTCGATTGATCGATTCTAGCGCTATTTTCTCCAGCTTGCAGTTGCAGAAGATCCAACGATCGACGGACTTAGGTGTTACTGCCTTATCTGTCTTATATGAAGCAAAAGCGAATTACAGTCGCGATGTACAGAAGAAGGCTGCTGCAGTACAACAAATCGATAAAGCGATGTTGGCACTTAAGTATGCGATGAACATGCAGGAAGATCAAGAGGCCCGTATTGATGAAAATATTTCCTTTATCGAGGAGCTCTCCCGGAACGATGTACAAGTTGATTTATTTTCAAAAATGATCTGGAATGAACATCCGCTGATCAAGAAGTATCAGTATTTGAATGAATCTGTCATGGCTGAAAATAAAATCATTCGCTCCACTCTTTATCCGAGTATTGACCTGAGTGTAAATGTCGGGAGTTTTTACTTCAACAATCTGACTCAGGGGTTCGGAAAGCTTCCTTACATGGAACAGATTCAAAATAACTTTTCTCAGCAAGTAACCCTTTCACTAAATGTTCCAATTTACAATCGGAATATTGCGAAGCATAATCTTCAGAAAAATAAGATTGTCATTCAGCAAAATGCCGAACAACTAGCACTCGACAAGCAGCAATTTAATCAAGAGATGCAGGGTTATCTTTTGGATTATAAAAACTACGAGAACCAACTTGCCTTAAGTAATGAGGCGCTAGATAATACTCGATTGGCATTTGATATCAGCCAGAAGAGCTTTGACGCCGGAAAAATAAGTATATACGATCTGAATACTTCCCGAGCAAATCTTTTGAATGCTGAAAGTGAAACCATACAAGTGCGCTATAACATGGCATTCGCAAAACTGCTCATCCAATTGATGGCAACCCGCGATATAAGGTTTTAGGTGCGCTGTTACTATCGTTACTTTCTTCAATCAATAATGCTCTAAAGCCGCTAATGTGGTTTATTCATGCTTAAGGGGATGGATAGAATTGCAATTTTGTATTTTCGTATAACTTAGCTAATACCTTAATAAACATGATCAAAATATATCATAATCAAATGTGCAGCAAAAGCCGCGCTGCGTTGACCTTATTAGAAGAAAGAGGAGAGGAGTTTGTGGTTAAAGAATACCTTAACCAAGTTCCTTTAAAAGAAGAGTTAGAAGGGATAGTAAAAATGCTAGGTATAAGACCAATCGATCTCATTCGTAAGAATGAAGAAGTATTTAAGCAGAATTATGCAGATATGGAATTAGATGATGAGCAATGGATTGATATTATGATACAAAATCCTATTTTGATGGAACGCCCAATCGTCGTGAGAGATGGAATCGCAACAATTGGTAGACTAATTGAGAAAGTTATGGAATTGTTGAAATAGAGCCTGATTTTTGTTCGATGGTACAGTAGGATTTTCTGAATTATCTATTAGTTAGGAAATTACTTGTCAGTATTTTTATGAAAAAATATTTGGGTTAAGGGAGGATTAATTTTATCTTCATGTCAATTAACCAATTCTTACGCATTACCAAAAGAAGTCAAATTATGAAGAAATCGCCATAGTATATTTTTTTACTTTACATTCGTGTACGTACACAGTTGAGTATTGTGACATGCCAATCAATCAAAAGGAGGATTCTCAAATACCTCCCAAAATCGTTAAACCAATGAAAAATTATGAAATCGACTAAGTATTCTTTATCGAAATCGTTGTTAATTATTATTCTGTGTAGTTTCTTTCCCTTCCTACTTTTTGCACAGGCTGAGCGAACTATCAACGGGACAATTATCGACGAAACAACGAAACGACCGTTAGTTGGAGCACTCGTAAAAGTGCGATCAACCAACAAAAGCAGCAGTACAGCCGAATTGGGGAAATTTCAAATTCAAGCTAAATCTGGAGATGTGCTTGAAATAAGTTTTATCGGCTATGTCCGTAAAACTATCACCATTTCTGCTGCAAGGCAATACAACATTTCCTTGCAACCAGTGGAAGAGAAGATGGAAGAGGTGGTTGTTATGGGATATGGGCAACATATTAGTAAACAAGACCTTACAGGAGCGGTGGCCCAAGTAAAAATGAAAGATATTGAAAAGGCTCCTGTTCCTAATATCGATCAGGCACTTCAAGGACGCGTCGCGGGCGTTCAAGTGTCCGGAACAGATGGTCAACCGGGGGAAGGATTGAATATTGTCATACGAGGAGGTAATTCGCTGACTCAAGACAATTCCCCATTATATGTCGTTGATGGATTTCCAATGGAGGACTTTGCAAGTTCAAGTATTAACCCAGATGACATTGCTTCAATTAGCATATTGAAAGACGCCTCGTCAACCAGTATTTATGGTGCAAGAGGAGCCAATGGAGTGGTATTAATAGAAACTAAAAAAGGGCGTGCGGGTACACCTGTGATTACATTTAATAATTCAATTGGAGTGCAGCAAGTTCAAAAAACTATCGATATGATGGACCCGTATGAATTTGTTAAATATCAAAAAGAATTACACTTAGGAAATGCAAATTCGATGTATTTAGATTCTATGAATCGAACAGTTGAAGATTATCGCGACATAGCAGGTGTCGATTGGCAAGATCAAATCTTTAGAACCTCATTAAATAGGATACATAATTTAGGGATTCGTGGGGGAAATTCGCAGACTAAGTTTTCGATTTCAGGCTCGGTAAATGATCAGAACGGTATTATTATTTATACCGGATATCAACGATATCAAGGTCGCATGGCAATAGATCAGAATATCGGCAAGAAGCTAAAAGTTGGCCTTACGGCAAATTACACGAAGAGAAAGACATTTGGAGGTGTCATTCGGGAAGGAGAAGGTGTCACAATTACCTCTCACCTGTTGAGCCGTGTTTGGGCATATCGTCCAGTAACTGGTTCTGGATCCAATCTATTAGAAGAAGATATGGATGCTGATGCAGAGAATCAATACGATGCTCGATTCAACCCCGTTGTTACACAGGAAAACTCCTACAACATGAAATACTACACCGATCTTATTACAAACGGCTATATTGATTATCAAATCCTACCGGAATTGAAATTTAAGAGTACCCTGATTTACAGTAGTAATCAATATCAGTTCGACGATTTCTATAATTCAAAAACCCCTCAAGGAACTTTGATTAGCTATTTCAATAGTAAAGGTGTAAATGCGAGCGTTAATACAGGTGGTCGTAACACGTTTTCTACGAACAACACGCTAAACTTCACAAAAACATACAATAAACATCACAAATTATATGCGCTAGCTGGATTGGAAATCCAAACATCGAATGTCAAATCATATGGATTCTCCGTACAACAGTTGCCGAATGAGCGATTAGGTATGGCAGGGGTAAAACAAGGAATTCCACTTGATATTCGCTCAACTTGGGCCGACTATTCGTTATTCTCGTTCTTCGGGCGTCTAGACTACAGCTATAAGTCCAAATACATTCTTACAGGAACCCTGCGTGCAGATGGTTCATCAAAATTTTCTCCGGCAAACCGTTGGGGTTATTTCCCTGCAGGTGCTTTGGCCTGGAATGCAACCAATGAAGAGTGGTTTAAGCAGCAAAAGGTTTTTAATACTGCTAAGTTACGCGTAAGCTACGGTATGAATGGCAATAATAGAATTGGTGAATACACGCGATTCCCAATGTTATCATTGCCAATTGGCGGTGCATATTCATGGGGTAATGAATCTCCGACGCTCGGTGCAATTATGACCGCTTTGCCATCACAAGAGATTAAGTGGGAAACGACCGAAAACATCGATGTCGGAATGGATCTCAGTTTTTTAAAAGGAAGGTTGGAATTAATTGTCGACTTATATCGTAAAAATACCCGTGACTTACTTATGAATACCCAAATACCGACTAGCCAAGGGTTTTCGTTCGCGATGAAGAATGTCGGCTCAGTAAGGAATGATGGATTAGAGTTTACAATTAGTTCGAAAAATATCGATAAAAAAGATTTTTCATGGACCACAGACTTTAATATTAGTTTTAACCGAAGTAAAATCCTTGCTCTTAATGGTGATCAGGATAAGATTTTAAGTTTCCCAAGCTTCATTTCACAGTATGGCACGAATCCATTATATATATCTGAAGTTGGGCGACCTGTCGGAATGATTTACGGCTTAGTGTGGGAAGGCACCTATAAGTACGATGATTTTAACAATCCTTCCGAAGGAGTTTACACGCTTAAGAATAATATACCGAATAACGGAAATGCCAATGTAGCACCGGGTGATATCAAATATAAAGATATCAACGGTGATTTGACAATCGATGGCAAGGACTTAACCATTATCGGACGGGGACTTCCAATTCATATTGGAGGTCTGAACAACCAATTTACTTATAAAGGTTTGTCATTGGCGGTATTCTTTCAGTGGTCTTTCGGAAATGATATCTACAATGCTAACAGACTTCATTATGAAGGAAACGGGAATGTTCGAACCAACTTGAATCAATACGCATCGTATGAAAATCGTTGGTCGGCAGAAAATCCTGATTCAGATATATTCAGAGCTAACGGGCAGGGAGTTATTGGATGGCATTCCTCTAGAGTCCTCGAAGACGGATCTTATCTGCGTTTAAAAACTGTAGCGATTGATTATAACATCCCAGCTAGATACATCAAAGCCGTTAAACTTAAAGGACTGGCAATAGGTGTTGCGGGACAAAATTTAGTCACATGGACAAAATACAGTGGTATGGATCCTGAAGTTTCCACACGTAATACTACATTGATGCCAGGCTTTGACTATTCAGCTTATCCTATGGCGCGGACTATTGTTGGAACATTGAAAGCAACTTTTTAATTCCAGATCATCATGAGAAAATCAATAAAATATATACTGGCAGCATTGATTTGTACAAGTGCGCTATCATGTAAAAAGTTTCTGGAGAAAACACCTTATGACCTTTCTCCAGTTGGCTACTATGAAACAGAAAAAGAACTTACGGCAGGAATAGCAGGCGTATATGATCGTCTTGCAGGCATATACGGATCGGTATGGCTCTACCGTTTAGGACTAGAGGCTGATGAAGGTTATTATGCACGTAATAATTTACCTCAAGGCCCCCAAAACTTTAATTTTTCAGCTTCTCATAATGATGTAGCTGTAATTTGGAGAACGCTCTACGAAGGGATCTTCCGTGCTAATTTTCTTTTAGAGAATATTGATAAGAACACAAGCATCAATGAAGATTTTAGAAATAGAATAAGGGGAGAAGCTTATGCCTTGCGAGCTCACTTCTACTTTATGCTTGTGCAACAGTTCGGTGGAGTTCCTCTAATTCTACAGGCAACCAAGGACTCAAATGAAAATATGGACATTCCTCGCACTTCTGCAAAAGAGATTTATGACCAAGTTCTTATAGATTTCAAGGCTGCAGAAAGCTTGGTGGCTGATATAAGTAGTGTCAAACATGGAGGGCGCATCACCAAATCAGCTGTAAGGGGAATGCTGGCTCGGGTTTGTCTATATATGGCTGGTGAACCTTTAAAGGATGTTGCCAAATATGCTGAAGCAAAAGAATGGGCTGCAAAAGTGATAGACGACGTGTCTGCAGCACATAAATTGAACCCTGATTTTACAGAAGTATTTAAAAACTATGCGAGAGACCAATATGATATTGGTGAAAGTATTTGGGAAGTAGAATTTTGGGGAAATAGAACAGATACTTATACGGAGACAGGGTTTGTAGGATTTGCGAATGGACCAATCACCAGCAATGCATTGACTGGCAACGGTTTTGGTGGTGTTAAAGTTACTGCAAAACTCTACTTCAAATACCTTCCAGACGATGAACGTCGTGATTGGACTATTGCCAATTTTACCTATGTTAACTCTGGACCGGAAGGGAATAAGAATATGCTAACATCAACTGCTGAGGGAGCAATATACAATCGTGAGGCCGCAAAATGGCGTCGAGAATTTGAAACATTGAAACCCAAAGCAACTGGGCAAACACCGCAAAATTTCCCTCTGTTACGTTTTTCGGATATACTCCTTATGTATGCGGAAGCAGACTTCTATGCTTCAAATAAAACCGTAACAGCAACAGCGATTGAATACTTAAACCAAGTTCGAAGAAGAGCGCACGGAAAGCTCAAACCTGAAGCGGAAAATGTAACAGAACATGATATTAGTCTGCAAATAGACGCTTCTGAGTTTGAAACCACTTTGAGAGACGAACGCATGCGCGAGTTTGCATTTGAGCAACTTAGAAAGTTTGATTTAATCCGATGGGGAACATTCCTTCTTGAAATGCGTTCGGTGGTCGATCGAATGAACGTGGTTAACCCAAATGCAGCAAATCTTTATGCAAAGGAACGGTTTGTTAATGCCCAAGATGAAAAACATCTGTTATGGCCGATCCCTTCTATAGAGATGACGATGAACAAAGCAATGGTACAAAATCCAGGTTGGTAAACTAATTAGACGTTATGAAAAACTTAATTTATCTTTTCAGTATAATGATTTGCTTAAGCTCCTGTAAAGACGTTTTGGATGCAGAAGAAGTCGAGAATTTCTCCGTATCAACAACAAAAAGTGTATTTAAGGTTGGAGAACAAATCTCATTTACAATAACAGGCAATCCAAAACTCATTAACTTTTATTCGGGACAGTTTGGAAATGATTACGATTCCATCTCAGGTCGCATTGTGTCGCCTGGCGACATAGAGTTCTCTTTTAATCTTAGGTATAATTATCCAACTAGAACAGCTAGCGAGTTTGCTGTGCTAGTCTCTTCCGATTTTGAAGGAGAAAGAACTTCATTGGCTGACGTAAATGCAGCGACTTGGACAGATATTACCGATCGTTGCATCATAAAACGAGAGGATGCCTATATTAGTTCAGGTATTGTAAATGTATCTGACCTAGTCGTCGAAGGCAAACCTCTGCACTTTGCTTTTAAATATATATTCGATCCAAAAAAAGGTAGTGCCGGTTCGGTCATGTGGATTAATACCGTACTAGTTACTAGTACCACAGAGAATGGAAAACAAACATTAAGTTCATCCTTATTGAATGATTTTCCATTGTATGCAGCAGTCAGCAAGGACAAAAATCCTTATCGGTCTGATAATCGCTCTACAAACTTAGTGATGTGGAACAATGCAAATTCAACTGTTGAGGGAATTACCTATACAAACACGACATATACCGAGGAATACTTTGTAAGTAAAGGTTATCCAGCAGGGCTATCGGTTGATAATGGGCCAGATAAGCCAATTACAATCAAAGCCTATTCCGACGCAAGAATCGGCGATTTCCAATATGTTTTCGACAAAGCAGGCACTTACAAAGTGGTATTCGAAGCAATGAACACTTCGGTAAATGGCGAGAAGAAACTCATCAAAGAAATTAACCTAACGATAGAAGAGTAATGATAATAAACCGCTTAGGAAAAATCCTCGTACTGCTCGCGTGCCTACAATGTGGCTTTCTAGAATCCAACAATGCGCAGATCAGCATCATGGGGATCGATGTTCAAGACCCAGGAACAACGCTCAGTAAGGAACAGCAGATTTTAACCATTGGCTTAGACCATAAAAATTGGATGTACAACACTGGAGAAGACGTAGTCTTTGAAGTGCAATACAATGGAACTCAAAAGGACCCCATTGAAGTATCCT
The DNA here is from genome assembly GCF_002455685.1 of Sphingobacterium sp. UBA6645. Classification (NCBI taxonomy): domain Bacteria; kingdom Pseudomonadati; phylum Bacteroidota; class Sphingobacteriia; order Sphingobacteriales; family Sphingobacteriaceae; genus Sphingobacterium; species Sphingobacterium sp. UBA6645. The sequence continues at coordinate 31,956 of NZ_DKLH01000058.1, read as the reverse complement.
ACGCTTATGGTTTAGAACGCATGAGGCCAATGAAATCGGGAAAACTTAAAATCAGCAACGGAAAACTACGCATTCCTGCGGGAAGCTTCAGTGAACCTGGATTTATTCGCTGTACAGTAAACATTGATGAGGATGGAAAACAACTTACCGCCACTGCGACGGCTGCCATAGCCTCAGAGAAGATTCTGCCAACAATAGTTAAACCGGAAGACTTCAACAGCTTTTGGGAAGAGGCTATAAAGGATTCTAAGAAAACTGCTTTAAATACTAAGTTCACACCGATGGATTACCAAGGATCCGAAGTTGTTGATGTTTTTCAGGTTGAGTATCAATTCAATAATAAAGGCGATAGAAAATTCTATGGTGTAATATGCATTCCGAAGAAGGCAGGTAAGTACCCTGCAATCATTAGGTTTCCTGGAGCTGGCTGGGTACCATTAAATGGAGACATTAAGACTGCTGAGCAAGGATACATCAGTTTGAGCCTTTATATCCATGGAAAACCAGTAAATAAAGACTTAGCCTATTATAAGGATCTTCAAGAAAATGAATTGAAAGATTACCAATTCAAGGGAACAACCAATAGAGATTCCTCTTACTATAAAAATGTGATACTAGGTTGTGTTCGTTCGTTGGATCTTGTGTATTCTCTTCCTCAATTTGATGGGAAAAATGTAGTTGCCTGGGGTTCTAGTCAGGGAGGAGCGCTGTCAATCATAACGACTTCGTTAGAGCCGCGAATTAAATATGCCGTGGCATTATGCCCTGCGATGAGCGATTATACCGGCTATCTGCATGGACGAGCGGGCGGTTGGCCCCATTATTTCTTAAACGATGCATTGGATGAGGATACTAGAACTAAAATGGTAGAAACACTTCCGTATTACGATGTTGTCAATTTCGCAAGAAATATAAAGGTGCCTATGTATTTCTCTTGGGGCTTCAATGATGTCACTACGCCACCCACATCGTTTTATTCCGCATACAATATGATCAAGGGAGAGAAAAAGCTTTTTATTATACCAGAAGGAGTGCATAAAATTTATCCCGAACAAGTGGATAAAACATACACTTGGTTAAAAGCACAGATTGCTAAAAATCAACCTCATTAATTCTTATGAATTCTAGAAGAAATCTATTAAAGAGCTTAGGAGCGGGCGTTCTTGTAGCTGGGATACATGGAATCGCAAATGCCGAGGAAAAGGGTAAGCGATCAGTAGCGCGTTCAATCAAGATTATTGCCAACACGCAGGAGTTAATCTTATTAAAGGAAGCTATTGAAGGAGAGATATTTAAAACATTGGGCTATTTTCAAGAGCATGATGCAGGGGGAGCTCTCTACCTAATCACAAAGAAAGGTCAAGAATCACCTGGTGCAATAATTTTAAAGAATGGGTTGGTCGCAGAACTCTTGGAAAGCAATTCGGTAAATTATCAAATGTTCGGCACGAAATCCGATGGAGATTTTGATGATGGTATGGCCATAAAATCAGCACATGAATATGCAAACATATATAACATCCCGGTAATCAATAGGCATGGCGAGTTCTGGATAAAGGCAACCAATGACATCAACATTCAAACTTCTGTCGAGTGGGGCGCTACAATATTTCATATTGATGAGCAATTTAATACTCCAAAAGCGTTCAAGTTTAATATTACCTCAACAACAGCAATTAAAGATCATCAGTTGGATGCGAATGACAAGTCCAGCTTAGTCGAGCATCTCGTGCCGGGGGTTACTGAAATTGCAGCGTTAAATAAATTCCGTGGTAATCTTATTTATGTGGAGGATAAGAATGATCGCATTGGATATCGTGCAGGAGCGCGTTTCGATGGGCAATCTTGGGCGAAGCAGGAACTCTTTTTCGTAGAAGACCATGGAAAGGTGATCGGCGATATCGCTTATCGTTTCAAAGATTTCACTAGCTTCGAAGTTATACCAGTTGATGATACTTACCTTACGATGAGTGGTGGATGTTTTGTCTTGTCTGGCAATAGTTCAGGAAAAGGATACACCAAAAACGGCATTGCAATACGTCGTAGTAGAACGATTATCTCGAAACAGGTTGTTCGGTTGGCCCACGGAGCAGTTGACACGGCGCCAAACGCACGCACAGGTTTCTATAATTTTCATAAAGTCTACGAGGTACGATTAGAAGATATCAAACTAATCCCTTACGAACAAGATCGAGAAGGGACAGAACATGATGTTCCGGCAGGAACCTACGGAATTTCGGGAGATCGCATCTTAAATGGTACCTTTCGAAATGTTACTGCAGAAGGGGGAAAGGTACATTGGGGCGTTTTCGGCACGAATATGAACAAGAATTTCACGATTGAACTATGCCGATTAAACCGTGTGGATGTTCATTTTCACTGTTGGAACGTTCGTATCCACAATACCCATATTGGTCATCGAGGGATATCTGTTACGGGCGGTGGCGATTTAACAGTTAGAGATTGCTTCGTTGAAGGAAGAAACATTATTAATTTCCGACAAGACTTTGGCTCGAAGTGGGATGGGGATATTCGCATTGAAAACGTTCATTTTAAACCGTCAGTTCCATCATCCGCCAATTTGTTAGAAATGAGCCCCTCCAATTTCAATTATCACTATCCAATCGTATTGGGAAGAACTATTATTGTTCAGAATATTCAAATAGATAGCACTTCGATGAATCCTAGGGCAGAAATTCAGCTCATCAACTTTCCGAAATTCGCGAAAATGGACCATGGAGAACGCGTTATCTTTCCAAGCTATATTGAGTTCAGCAATGTGTTTTGTCGGGGAGCAGTATCCGGAGTTAAAGGATTTCAACTACTGAAGCCACAAGGATTTTATGTGGACAAGAAAGGTAGTTATGATAGCTATTTTTTCCAACCGAATGTACAGGTGAGAATCGATCGAGTAGAATTACTGGATGGAAAGAGCTTAAACAATTACGCTAATCCCTACCACTTCTCTTTTGTAGGAAGCGATGATATTGATGTCGATGAACACTCGGCATTTATCGAAATTGAATTTATTAAATCGCGTGACTTGCAACTCAAAGCCGACGCCATTCCTATGCAAATTACCGTGAGAGACTCAAGTATCTCACGTTTCGAGTTTGGGGAACAGAGGGAGCTTCAAGGGGAACTTTATCTAGATCACTCCAAATTTGCGCCCAATGTGAACAAGTTAGAACAAGTTCGTTGTGACTATAAAGCATCTTTAGGAAATATTTTTAGTAACACAACTATACACAGTCCTCGAATTCAAGATAAATACCAATTTGATGCCTTTGAACTTTACAAATTTATAGCAATCAATAAGCAACTCTTAGGCACACATATCAATACACGATTAGGCAAGGAATATGTAGAATATCTTGCTAGTAAGCAAATCAAGTTAAGTCCTGCGTTCCTAAATCAGTTATTGATCAGTAGGGGAGAGAAATAAAAAATAAGCTGCGCTATCCCTAGCGCAGCTTATTTAGCGTTAAATAATTTTGCTATCTACCACTTAGAAATACAGGAACCATTGGGTTCATGATAATTGCTTTTGCTAAACTTTTGTGAAAGAGTTTTTCGAAGAAATTCTTATCACTATTCCAAGTAAGCAGGAGTACGTCAGCCTGCATTTCCTCAACAACTTCCCTAACCAAACTTGAACTCTCCTTACTGTGGATCAATTGCATTTGAAGTTGGTCTATTCCCAAATTATTTTGTAGGTGATAACGATGCTCTTCCAGTTCCAATTCTTCATAAACGGTGGGGTCCTTAACTTCAGGATGCATATGTACTATGCTGTATTTCATTTTATTGTCCGAAACAACTTCTATAAATGATTTCAGAGTATTCTCATCTCCTTTTTGATAATCTGTAAACAACACTGCGTGCGACAGATGAAAATCATGAGACCGCTCTGGGACGATCAATAAAGAACAATTAATATCCTTTGCCACGTCGTAGGTATTACTACCCAATACATTTTTCCTAGCGCCAGTTTCTCCGTGAGTTCCCATAATCACTAAAGATATTTGATGCTCTTCAATGTAATTCTGGATACTGCTGATAACTCCGCCTTGTACACAGCGAAATGATGCTTCTGCGGACGTAATACCTAATCTGGATTCGAAGGCATCCAATTTAGCTTGTGAACTAATATTCGCTTGTTCGCTGTCTTTTTCATTTGTAGAACGACTCTGAAAGGCCGATTTAAATGCTTGAAAGACATGGACGAAATGTAAATCATATCCGTATTTCTTTGCAAATGCTCTAGCATACTGCGCAGCGATAAATGCATTATTTGAAAAATCAATCGGTACTAATATGGACTTTCTCATAGGACATAAGAGTTAAAATAAGCATGGTTTAACGGAACGCCTTGGAAGCATTCCTTTCCTATAATATAAGCATTCTGAACGACAAAAGCCAAGTTTTATCTTAGTTGTCTCTTGTAATTACGGAAACCGCGTCGCTTTTCAATTTTACCTTCAGCCAGCTCTCCAATCGATTCAGATCGCCTTCATTTAATTTGTTCTTTCCATCGATCATTAAAATCGTTTGCAGATGGGAACTATCCTTATTGATATAAACGTTTTGTTTACCTATAGAAAACGGGGATACTTGCGGAAATAAGGTTGTAATCTCCTCAATGAGTGCTTTATCGGTGAATGTATAAGCTGCAAGCTCATTCCGAAGGTTCTGTATCGTAATATCTTTTTCAGAAACGTGCTGCGATTGCTTGTTGATCTCTGCGAGGATATCTTTCTTAAGATCCACGCTATCTTGACGGATCAGTAATTTCGTATTATCCAGATTGTAATTTCCTAATCGATCATTTAAACCTTTAAGCTCACTATCCGAGAAGCGCTTCGCAAGGAATGCTAATTCAATTCTTTTCTCTCGGCTGTTAAATTGCGTTCGTTCGTAAATCACGGTGTATCCTTTGGCAGCAAACTCGTTTTGGATAAAGGTGGAGACATTTTGTGTGAACTTTCTCTCCTGCAATAAACTGTACGCCAAATAGAAACTTGGCACTAGCATGATGATCAATAGAACAGTAATCGTTCTTGTAATGCGTTTTTCGCGTTGTGCATCCACAAATTTGATCTTTGGATACTTTAGTAGCTTCACGATGAAAAGTGTAGAAATACAAATGAAGAAACAGTTGATTGTGTACAAATAAATTGCCCCTGAGAAATATGCAAAATTACCGATTGCCAGTCCATAGCCTGCTGTACATAGCGGCGGCATTAATGCTGTGGCAATTGCCACGCCTGGAATCGGATTGCCTTTTTCTTTTCGCGTAATCGCAATTCCGCCAACCAAACCTCCAAAAAATGCAATCAGTACATCATAGATATTCGGAGAAGTCCGGGCTAACAATTCCGACTGCGCCTCTTTGAATGGACTGAGCAAAAAGTATAGAAACGATACAAATAAACTTACCAGCGTCGCAACTCCTAAGTTCTTTGCAGATTTCTTCAACAGATCAAAATCATAAGTTCCTAAAGCAAATCCAGCCCCAACAATAGGCCCCATTAGTGGGGAAATTAACATCGCACCAATGATTACCGCCGTAGAATTGACATTCAACCCAACCGATGCAACGACAATAGCACATGCTAAAATCCATAGATTAGCCCCCTTGAAGGAAATATTTGATTTCACATTCTCCAACACAACCTCTCTCGACTCCTCGCCATAATGGAGGTTAAAGGAACGAAGTAATTTGATCATAGATATTGCTTTATGCCGGGAAAATACGAAAATCTTCGTTAAATTAGAATGTAATTTAAACCTCTACATTTCCTAAGCCTTCGCGATATGCAAAAGACCATCTACCTGGCTGTCGTTTTCATTTGGATTTCATTTCACCTGAATGGTCAGACGGATTCCATAAAACGAAATATAAACTACGACGAATCCCTCGTCACAGCCTACGCACTCCCTGATCTCCTGACCTCAAACTCAGGACTCAAAATCAACAATAAACAAAAATGGGAGCAAATCAGACGCCCAGAGATATTAGAGATGTACAGCAATCTCGTCTACGGCAGAACTCCGACCGAAGACATTCCTGTCAGCTACCAACTTCTTACCGAAAACAAGCATGCTTTGGATGGAAAAGCAACCATGCAGCAAGTCAAAATGACCTTCTCCAAGAACGGTAAAACGGTAAATGCCCTGTTATTATTGATGCTACCCAACCATATCAAAAAGAAGATTCCCATGATTGTAGGTTATAACTTTAAAGGCAACCACAGCACGATAAACGACTCCACGATTCTATACAGCGACAACTTTAAGCTCGTTCGAGAGCCCGACCATCTGGATTGGAAACGTGGCGTTCAAGCACAGCGCTGGGACTATAAGCAAATCATAGAACGAGGATACGGTGTAGCTACTATGTGCTATCATGATATCTTCCCTGATAAAGATGGTTTTAAAGACTACAGCATTGCGGCTTTATTCTCCGATTATGAATCTCGAAAGGAGCAAGGGGATAATTGGGAAGCCATCGGTGGATGGGCGTGGGGATCCTCAAGAATCGTCGATTACCTAGAAACGATTCCCGAAATAGATAAAAACAAGTTTGCCTTACTTGGACATTCCCGTCAGGGGAAAGCCGCACTCTGGGCAGGCGCACAAGACCCTAGGTTCAGTATCGTTATCTCCAACAACTCCGGTGAAGGTGGCGCAGCACTCGCCCGCAGAAATTACGGCGAAACCTTACAGATTGTCTGCAACATTAAGCCCGCCTGGTTTGCCAAAAACCTCAACGCCTATCACCATAAAATCGATGAGATGCCATTCGACCAGCATATGCTCATCGCATTGATTGCGCCGCGAGCGGTCTATGTCGCGAGCGCCGAACAAGACCGCTGGGCAGATCCAAAAGGAGAGTACCTCGCGGCATATCACGCCAGCCCGGTCTACGCCTTATACAAAAAGAAAGGTCTCCCCAGCGAAATCCAACCCCAACTACATCAACCAATTTACAATGATATTGGATACCATATCCGCGCCGGAATCCACGACGTAAACTCATACGATTGGTACTGTTATTTGAACTTTGCGGATAAAAAGTGGAAGTGAATAAATACTAACTACTAACTACTACTTCAACAATCCAATCCTATCATAAGGAATTGCCTGAAACTTCGGCAGCACCTCTTTTATCCTGATGCTATCTTTAAGGTTGAAGTTCTTGTTTTTGTAATCAACAAAAGGATCGCTTTTCTCGCTATCTTTCAGGAATAGCATATTAGAATTTACGTAGTTACCGGAAGCAAAATTACCGCATAGGAAAGCGATATTATTATCTGAGAAGTTGTACCGCATCGGCACAATGGCTGTATCTAGAATGGTATGCAATTGAGGGTAAGCATCTTTGTAAGCATCCGAACGAATATCGACGCGCTCTGTCAGTTTATTCTGAAGATCCGCCGCCATGAGGTCGGTTTTCCACTTTTCGATGGTCCAGGGGCTATTGCCTAGAGCTTGCTTGCAGTTGATAAAGATATTGTTTGTGAAATAGTTGTTATAGCCGCCATTAACATGCACTGCGCCGAATGATCCTTTATCCGTCGGATTACCGCAGCGATTGAAAATATTGCCATAAATGTAATGGCCAACCGTTCCATCGTCCAGATAAACCGCACAAACGCGATTCTCATCATCCTTATAAACATTCTCAAAATAGTTATAGCGGATCGTATTGTTTTGCTCTGCCTGGTTTCTACCCGTGTACATGGCACCCATATCAGAAGCATTTTGACAAACATTGGCAATCTTGTTGTACTCAAAAAGCAGGTTATTCCCTTGAAAGCCGATTGCCATATGCGGGGCCGAATGCACATAGCAATGTCTTACCGTATGCCCAACGCCGGTTACCCGTACCGCTGGCGCATAGGTCTTATTGAATAGATTGAAGTTGGATATCTCACAGTTTTGAACCAGATTATTTCCCGGATTTAGCGTTCTGTTGTCACCACCGTTGATATAAATCCCACCGGATCCCATATTGTTGATATAGCAATTCTCGATTCGTACGAAACTATTCAAATTCTGATTATCGATCTCTGTCTTCAGATCAGTAGGATAGGTGTCACCCATCGAAATCGCGCGTCCTCCGAGATTCTCAAAGCGGCAGTCCCGAATGTTCACATGACTAACATATCCCAAATAAACACCCAGTCCACGTGCATATTTAAAGTCTATATTTTCTATGTTTAAGTAATTTACCCCCTCGAGCATCAGGAAAGGCTCAGCAAACTGAGTCAATCGAACATCCGTATCACCAGTAATACTATTGCTCGGGTATACAAAAAGTCGATTTGCATCCCGATCGAAAAAATACTCGCCGGGCTGATCGACCTCCTCTAGTACATTATAAAAATGAAAACCGCGAATCTTATGAGAATGCTTCAAACCCCAATCTGAGGTGTCAGCACTGGAATGAAATCCATAGATATGGGGATGCGTCGTGTTGATTGTCTTTTTCTTGGTATCTATAGACTCGATCATTACATTATCATCCGCATAACCGTAGGCAAAATATCCATAAATCCAAATATTATCTTTTTGTTTCCAATTCTTAATATCACCGAGATATTTAAATTGTGCCCCATACGGATTATCTACTTTGCCGTACCGAGCGATGGATCCTTTATTGAGCACTTCTGCAATCTTGACAATAGGTTCGCCTTCATTTGGCCAACGACCTAAATCATAAGCTTCATTATCGATAAATAACATACTGCTCGAAGGAACTAATTCCTCGATGCTATAGCCGAAGCCGTGCGGGAAAAGTCCTTCATCTACAGAAAGCCCCGAGGCATTCACATCAGCCACTAGGATCTTATTTGCAGCAGTCTTATGCAAGAAACTACGTTCCTTTCGATCCCTAACCGACGTAAAGTCCGAGCCTTTAATCTTAATGGCTCCAGTAAACACCACTTCCTCGTTTTTATAGGCAGCAATAATCGTTGGTTTGCCAGCTATTCCAGAAAGTGTTCGGTCAACGCGTGCCGCCCTAGTAAAAGGATATTCACCCCCTCGCAAATAAATCTTTATCCCATCCTGCGGTTGCCTTTGCTTCATCTCCTTAGCTTTGGCTAGCGCATTTTCCAGGGTCTGTAGTGGCTGCTCCAGTGTGCCTGGATGTTGATCATCCCCAGTCGGGGAAACATACAGGACGATTTCGGCTTTCGCAATAATTAGAGTAAATAGTAGAATCGAAGTAAGCAAGTATCTTTTCATAAAGAAACAGGTTATTGATAGGTTTACGCGTTAGATCTTAATTAGTAAACAAAATAGGAATATTCTTGGTTTTTGACAAATTAAAAACCTGTTTTGTTTTGTGCTATAAAGATTTAGCAATTATGAGCCTATATAGTTTGAGCCCTTTAGTGAAAGGGCTCTACGCAATTCGTCCTAGTTAATGCCGGTACAGTTGGATTGGAATTTATTGGCGCTATATATGACGCCAATACGTAGAGCCCTTTCACTAAAGGGCTCCCGTGATACTGGACATCGGAAAATACGCAGTTCGTCCTAGTTAATGCCTGTACAGTTTATTTGGAATTTATAGTCGCTATATATGACGCCAATGCGTAGAGCCCTTTTACTAAAGGGCTCCAGATAGACACGCTTAAACTATATCGCCCTCAATAATGTATATTCCGAAATCTAGCGAAAAGCTTAATACGTATACTTCATTTGATACCCCTTTCTTTCCGCATCCGATATTTCCAATCCTTCTCTAATAAATTTATCCATATCACCATATTGCTTGTCAATCTCAGTAAATGCTGCTTCGAGGTAGCTACGATCTACAGACATTAATGGCAATAATACCTGTGGATCGATGTTGGCGAACGCTGCGGCCATCTTAGGGTCTTTCGTTTGCGCCATTTTTGGTAAAGTGTAATAATTCGTCATCAGATACTCATTGATTACCGTTTCTTTGTCGACGCCCAATACCGATAAAAGCAGGGCAGAAGTTAAACCTGTTCGATCCTTACCGGCAGTACAGTGGAACAAAGATGGTTCTTCATTATCCAGTAGTTGGCGAACTAGTACTTTGAAAGCATCCAAATTCGAATTGATAAATTCCTTATTGGCCGTAATCAACAAGTTTCTGGAATCTTCGGGAGTCATATCCCCGGTTTTAATCTTCTGCATTACGGCATTCATTTGTGCAGAATTACCACCATTAAAGATAGGATGGTGTATCCAACGGATGCTCGCAGGCAAGTTATCTTTTGATGTGGCAATTTCCTCATCGCTTCTCAAGTCATATACTTTACTAATTTTTAAGCTCTCGATATATGGAAACTCATCTTCCTGAATGCTTCCTAAAGCATCGGCACGATAAAATTGACCCCATTTTACTTGTTTGCCATCCTTTGTCTTTACGCCGCCAATATCGCGGAAGTTGCTAGGACCTTCTAGAGGAATCAGGCGTTCGGAAATAAGAATGGTGTCGCCAGCAAGCATGGAAGCAAAAGATAAGCGCTCATTCTCCTCAACAGCTACAATGCTATCCTTTGCTAAGCTGAAAGGTTTGCTATAGTCGATTGTCTCTACGGTCTTGCCGATAAAATAATTCCCTTGCATATTTTGTCCTGCGTAAATTCTATAAGATGTACTATTTACGCGATCGGCTCTTAAAGCTTCCTCCAATGTTCTGCTAACCTTTGGAGTTTGTGCCATGATGTTTAATGATCCAAGCATAAGAATGGATGTAAATGCGATATATTTATTGATATTCATGATAATTTGATTAAAATATTTGATAATTGATTCCAACTACTCCTCTTAATGAATAATATTCCAGCTGTTCCAAACGGCGAGAATCACCATGGTAATAGCGTAATGGCGCATTCGTTAAGTTGTTCAGCTCGGCAAAAACAGAAACCTTCTTGTTAAATCTATAGTTGGCTGAGAAATCCATGGTGAAGTTTTCACCATACCAACGATAATTCTCCGGGTTGCCTTGGACAATCGCTAAGGCCGATCCCTTGTAATTGCCGGCAATGCGTGCCATAAACTTACCTTTTTCGTAGAAAATTGCCGTATTAAAAAGATGTTTTGATTGATTTGGTAGTACTTCCTTGGCAATAGTCTTTGTTACCTGACCTTTTTCGTCCAAACTGAAGCGCGGCACCTCCATTTCCGAAGTCGTCATCGTGTAGTTCGCCTCTACACCAAATCCGCTCCAAAAATCCGGAAGGAAAGAAAGACGTTTCGATACTCCAGCTTCAAATCCTGCTAGCCATCCGTTCTCCGAATTCTCTGGCTGCGTAATACGGTAGGTAGTGCCATCGATTTGTTGGAAGGATTGCGAGGAGTAGATTACATTGCTCAGTTTCTTATAGAATACACCGAAACTGGCAACTCCGATATCGTCAAAGTAATACTCGGACATGAAATCAAAATTATGGGCGAAAGTAGGCTTTAAAGCGATATTACCACGAGAGATAACCGGAGGTGTGAAGATTAAGTTGATATTCTCTGTAGGATTAAGATCCGAGAAATTAGCTCTAGCAAAGGTTCTTGTGTAGGCTAAACGAATATTCATCGCTTCGATGGGTTGGTATTTCAAGTGAGCTATCGGCAATAAAGAACCAAACTTGCTGCTGTTCTCTACCTTATTAATATCAGCAGTCGGTTTCCCATCAACGTTTTTGCGGATTACTTCATTTCCGTAGTAGGTTAAAGCAGTGTGCTCATATCGCGCTCCGGCAATCAATTGTAGTTTGTCGGATAACTTCATGTTGAACATACCGTAACCTGCATATACATCTTCGTTGCCGGTATAGAATGATGAAGCAGCATCGGGGCTTGATTCTCCTCTGGCGATATGCATCAATTTATTTTCACTGATATAGCTATCCGTTAACAATTGGTCTACCTGCGTTAATGTAATTCCGTCCAGCAATACCGAATGATAATCAGCTCCTGTTTCTTTCATAAAGCCACCATTATAATCATAGGCTTCTGTCGCTAGGCTTTCTACTGTAATATTGGCGCCTCTATTGACGTAAATATCCATCGGACTACCACGACGCAGGTATTTGCCCTTAAACTTACCACCAGCTTTAAAATAGATATTGTTGTTCAATTGGTATTTAAGATCTAATTCTGCGATTCTATCGCGTTCAAAGCTCTGCGTCTGCAATTCGATCAATTGCGTTAATCGTAAATCAGAAGTCTTTACTGCCGACTTTAATTGCGGTACGAAGGATTGATAGTTCGAACTTTGAAATCCGGCCGGTGCATCCATATCCAAATACATCTTGCCGTCGGCAGCAAGGTTCGCATAGTCGACTTTGCTAGCAAACATGCTCAGCTTATAGGTATTTTTAGGGTTGTCTGCATGAGATGGCTTCCTAGTATCCATATCCGTTTCGTAGTTGCTCAGCTTCCAATGTATATTCAGCTTTTCGCCCAAGGTATTATGCGTACCGCCAATTTCAGCACCAAGCAATCCAATACCGATAACGCCTTCACGACGACGCTGTGTCAAGGTTTTCCCTGTATAAGAGAAGGTATGTTCGAGAGCTGTCTCCTGATCTTGGAAGTCTGTAAGGATGCCTCGAAAGAAGATTTTATGGCTTGGGTTGATATGATATGCTAATCCGGCATTTAATCCCATCGTTGTGCGGACACCTTTATAATCGCGGAGCTCGAAGCTCTCCATAGCAAAATCATCTTGATTATAAACAGCTTCCGTATTATCCGTAGCCCAATTTCTTTTCCAATAGGAACCACCAATAATTAGACTTAATTTTTTATTGAAGAAATGGTCTCCATACATAAAACTACCACTGTAAATTCCCTTTTGCGCCTGTCCGTTATAACCGGTCCCTAAAGAAGCCTTTAAGGTTTTGCTCACAGGAGCTGTACGGGTGACGAAGTTAATAGAACCGCCTATCGCATCGCCCTCCATGTCTGGCGTAATAGCTTTCGAAACTTGAACAAACTCGATCATTTCAGAAGGAAAGATGTCCAAAGGCGAAGTTCTGCTGCCCGAAGTGTTGTCAGACGTACCTTCCGACGTTGGCATTCTATTACCGTTCACCAAGGTCGAGTTCCATTGCATAGGCGTTCCGCGCACACTTGCATAGCGACCCTCGCCATGGTCACGCTCAATGGCAATACCCTGAATTCGTTGAACAGCTTCTGCAGCATTGCGATCGGGCAACTTACCAATTAAATCCGAAGCGATAACGTTCATAATTGCGGGGCTGCTCTTCTGAATGCTTAAAGCTTTGGCCTGTGTATTAGCCATAATGCCCTGTACCACAACCTCGTCGATGTCTTGAGTATCATTTCCGCTAAAGGATAGATCACCCAAATAGACGTTGAACGGTTTTTCCGAAACGCTCACCGTTTTCTCAATCGGCTCATAACCCAGATAGCTAAAAACCAGTTCATAGTTACCCTGTTTGATGCCGGTGATCCGGAATGTTCCATCCAGATTGCTTTGTGTAGCAATACTGTTGTCTTTTGTTTTAATAGTAACCCCGGGAAGAGCTGCTTTCCCGTCAATAATTCTTCCCGTGATGCTGTATTGCTGTTGTGAAAAAGCAGTATGCCAGCTTAGGAATACAAGAAAAAATAAGAAGTAAAAAATTCTTTTCATCACATGTTGATTTGATGCCACAAAGAGATAGGAAATCTGAAATGTTATCGACCGCGCTAATTAGGAGAAACTTAATACAGGTCCGCGAACGTGTAAGAGATTGATAAGTAGTGTGTTAATGGTTGTTAAGTTTCCTTTAACAAATTATTAGGAAATCTGCTTGATCTTTTCTTTAAGAAATTCACTCGGCGATTGACCGGTCTCCATCTTAAAATATTTATTGAAGGTACTCTGGGAATGGAATCCCGACTCGTAGGCAAGATTTAAAATATTCTGATCTTCTTGAACAATGCGTTGCGAGTGAGCAATGAAATAGGATACTCGTCTTGAATTGATATACTGATAAAAAGTAGTGTTCATTAAATTATTAAGGATAATCGAGAGATCATGATTGCTGATGGCTAAACTATTTGCAAGATCGGAGAGCGCATACTCAGGATTCAGAAAAGGTTTATCTCTTTTCATCAGCTCATCAATTTGAGCCACCAGAGGTTTTAATCCCTCGATCTTGGCACTATTCTTCTGATATTTTTCATCATTGGTTTTCACGAGAGCACGACTAAGTTTGCCTGCAGACTGTACAGATAAACCCAAATAATCTTTATAGGTATTGATAAAATTAAAATACACAATCAGTAGGACGATTATCGAAGAGCTCGCCAATCCTAGATAGAGAATGACCTGATAATCGAAAGGCTTAAACAGCAAGGAACTTGAAATAAGAAAACAGAGCAGAAAATTATAGCAGATGAAGCTTAATGCCAAGCCAATTTCGTTTGACCGAACACGCTTTTTTACGCTATCCCAATATTTAACCAGCAAATAGATATCGCCGAGAAAACATGCTACAATCGTAAACCTACGAAAATTGAGCACATAAATATCGATCAGTTTAGCCAATCCTGGATGATTGGCAATTTCTTTATTGAAGAGCAATTCAATCAAAAAAATAATTGCAGTACTAAAAAAAGGAATCGAAAATACAATTAGTTCAATTCGTCGGATCGGTTTCTCCGTGAAAATATGTTTGATATAGAGAAAGGCAAAAGTAGAAAAGCCGATGGTTGAAGAAATGCCATACTCAAAATTGACCGGTAAATTTGAAAACTGAATAATCAATTTGGAGATCAGACCTAAGCTACAGCAAAATAAAATAATGAACAGTATCTGATCTTTATTCTCCTTTCGTTTCAATGTCTTCGAAAAGAAAAAGCAAAAAACGACAATCTGCGCAGTTACAAGTAATAAATATGGCCCCATACTAGCAATATTAGTTTTTCAGTATTAACTTATTGGAAAGAAATTATTATCTAATAGCGCTAAAGGATGTTCAATATTAAGAAATCGTAGGTGTCAGTTAAAAAATAGAGCGGTCCAAGCCCGGGTGCGGACAAGTTGAAGTTATAACCCTCACTAAGCCCTTTCAAACCCAATACATAACCCAATCAAACCCAATTCAGATTGGGTTTGATTGGGGTTAGAAAGAGGTGTGAATGGACTGAAACCCAAAGAAGGATGTAATCTAGACATAAGACATTAGATATTAGACATAAGAGTAGGGCGGATTGTGATTCGGAAGCAATTTTCTGAATCAGAGAAGGAAGGTTTATAGGATTGGCAGGATGGTTTGTTTGGACCTTTGGTTTAAGAAAGGGCAATTTGTTTTGAACCAGGAAAGAAAGGATTTAAGGGTTGCAAGATCATGTTGAAAGAAAAAATGCACTGTCTTTGAACCAGGAAAGGAAGGATGCAAGGATTGGCAGGATCCTGTTTATCCTCTTATCCTTCCTTTCCTGGTTCAAGACAAACTGCCTGATCATTTTATCTTTACATGTAGCGTATTCAGAATGCTGCGCGTCCTATTAACAACCAATAATACTCCACATGAAAATTTTGATCGCGATCCTATTCAGCAGTATCATTTTCCTGACCTCGTGCGATAAACAGCAAGATGACCCCAATGCCCCAGAATGCTATAAACAAATGAAGCAGCGCTACGATAAGCAATTAGGCTGTAGCAAAAAAGGGGAAATGGAGGTTAATCTTTATCGTGGACTCTATCAGGGTAAGGAAATCTATTTTCCTATGACCATGTGCCCAAGCTGCAATACTGTAGCTCCAGCCGAAGGCTACACCTGTGAAGGAGAAAAAATCGCTATTGAAGACTTCAATAGGCAAGTAACTGCTATTAAAGAAGTATATAATAGCTGTACAAGAAAATTTGCGTATTAGATATGAGATATTAGATATGAGATATTAGAGTATGGCGTGAACGAGAGGGGAAGGATTTCTGTCCTTGAACCAGGAAAGGAAGGATTTTAGGATTGGCAGGATGGTTTGTCTTGAACTAGGAAAGGAAGGATGCAAGGATAATCAGGATGGCTTGTCTTGGACCAGGAAAGGAAGAATGCAAGGATTAGCAGGATGTAATGTCTTCGAACCAGGAAAGGAAGGATTCAAGGATATACAGGATCCTGCCAATCCTTAAATCCTTTTTTTCCTGGTTCAAAACAAACTTCACTAAAAAATAAATATGGCGACCATCTCTAGCCGCTATACTCTAAAATCTTATGTCTAATGTCTAATATCTAAAAATAATATGGCGACCATTTCTAGCCGCTATACTCTAATATCTTATGTCTAATGTCTAATATCTAAAAAAAATATGGCGACCATCTCTAGCCGCCATACTCTAATATCTTATGTCTAAAATCTAAAATCTAAGCAGCCTTCTTCGCCAAGGAGCTTAGGAAGAAATATCCACAAAGTCCAGAGATCAACGATCCGATAAGGACTGCAAATTTAGCTTCTTCGATGAATAGCGGATCTTTGAAGGAGAGCATGGAGATGAAGATTGACATGGTAAATCCGATACCGCCTAGCATCCCTACACCGATCATATGTTTCCAGCCTGCTTCTTCCGGAAGGTTAGCTAGCTTTGTCTTTACGCAGATATAGGAGGTCAGGAAGATTCCGATGGTTTTTCCAAGGAATAAGCCTAGTATAATACCTAATCCGAGTGGAGAGGTCAGTCCGCTTATCATTTCTTCATGTAGCGTAATATTGGTATTTGCTAACGCAAATAAAGGGATAATGAAGAAGTTTACTGGATTTACGAGGGCATGTTCCAGTTTCTCTAATGGAGATTCCGTAGCGTCAGGCGTTGTTGGAAGTGTCATAGCGACCAATACACCCGCAATTGTGGCGTGGATTCCGGAATGGTGAACAAAATACCAGATGAAAACGCCAGGAATTAAATAGGCCCAAATATTTTTAACGCCGAAGCGGTTAAAGGCAATAAGAAGCAACATGATTCCGCCGGCATACATCAGGTAGGTAAGGTGCATGTCGGAAGAGTAGAAGATGGCGATTACAAGGATGGCCAATAAATCGTCTACAATCGCTAAGGCAGCTAAGAATATTTTTAAGCTCGCTGGAACCTTCTTACCTAGAAGGGTGATAATCGCCAATGCGAAGGCAATATCGGTAGCCATAGGGATACCCCAACCATGATGAGTAGGCTCGCTAATGTTTAATGCGATGTAGATCCCTGCAGGTACCAGGGCACCGCCGATTGCAGCCACAATAGGCAAAGCGGCTTTCTTTGGCGATGAAAGCTCGCCTTCGACAAGCTCGCGTTTGATCTCCAGACCCACCAAAAGGAAGAAGATCGCCATTAAACCGTCATCGATCCATAGTTTGACCGAGTATTTTAATTGTATGCTTTCACTTTCGTAGCCAATGACCTGTTGGAAAAATTGATTAAACCCTTCGGCAAATGGGGAGTTCGCAATAATCAAGGAAATGATAACACATGAAAATAGGAGGATACCTCCAGCATAGTTCGACGAAAGGAACCTTTTGAAAACCGTTAGATTAATCAGATTTGCCATTATTTTTTGAATAATAGTTCGTATGGAATGTGAAAAATAAAGGGGTAAATATATAAAAAAGAAAGGGATTGCTTGGTAAAAACCCACATGATTAGGGTAACAAACCTGTCTTAAATTTACCGCTCAGAATGAAGCTAGGCCGTTAAACTGCTCATTTTAATGCGATTTAACGGCCTAGCCTTAATGTCTTGATTTAATTCTTAATCTTTATAATTGAACCATTTGATAAGTTCTTTAAAGCTTGCTTTTTTACCGTACATCAGGATTCCGACACGATAGATTCTTGCTGCTGCCCATGTGGTAACCAAAAATCCGCCTACCAAGAGTAAGAAGGAGACGATGATTTGCCAGGTTGGAACGCCAAAAGGAATTCTGACCAACATCGCAATCGGAGAAGTTAATGGGATAAAACTCAGCCAGGTTGCAATACTGCCGTGCGGATCATTGATCAATACGCCAAAGGATAATAAGTAGGCGAGTAGCAAAGGCATCGTAATCGGCATAGTGAACTGATTCGCTTCGGTCTCAGAATCGACAGCTGAACCTACAGCCGCAAATAGAGCGCTGTATAGCATATAGCCTAAAAGGAAAAACAGGAAGAAGCAGATCAATAGTTCCGCGACATTCACGCCGTCCAATGCCGTCTGTATATCCAACGCCAAAGCGCTTGAGCTTGAGAGCTCTGCATTATCTACATTCGCTTGCTCGAGCATTTGATTTTGCAGATCTTCCTTGTTGATCAATGTATTGGTGGCTACGGTGAAAAGCGTAAAGGATAGGACAATCCATAGTACGAATTGCGTGATTCCTACTAATCCAATGCCGATAATCTTACCCATCATCAATTGAAATGGTTTCACCGATGAAATGATGACTTCGACAATACGGCTAGACTTCTCTTCAATAATTCCGCGCATCACTTGTGCTCCATAAAGGAATAGGGATAAATAAATCAAAATGGATAAACCCATGGCAATACCCATTGCAATTCGGGTATCACTGTCCTTTGTATCGCCCGATTCGGTGATCTCCTTCGCGGAGGTGGAAACCTGCGTATTGATGTTCTTAATTTTATCTGCATCAATATTGAGTTCTTTGTAAGCATGCGCCAACAAAATCTTCTCTAGCTCATTCTCGATTTCCGATTGAATCTTAATATTAGGCTTTCCTGAGGATAGGAACTCTATCTTTCGTGTTTGGAAGAAATCTTCTGGAATAATCAATAAACTAGTTTTATCGCCCTTTTCCTTTACCTCTTTTAGCTGTTCTTGCAGTTCGGTATTGGATTTCGCATAGGTGATGCGCTCGTTTGTCGTTAACTGTTGTTGTACAGAGTCTGTTTGATCCAGTACATAAACGAGGGCCTTCGAGTCTTCAAAGCTCTTTTGCGTTAATAAAAAGGTTCCAACATAGAGACCTATGAAAAATAAGGGAACAAGGAAAGTGGTAAGCAAGAAGGATTTCTTTTTTACTCGACTTAAATATTCCCTTTGCACGATTAATAATATCTTGTTCATATATAGCGATCTATGTTAGTTGTGTTGTTTAACTCGAGTAATAAATATATCATTCATCGATGGGATGATTTCGAAGATCTGACGTATCTCGACTTTAGGAATAAGAACAGTCAATACATCATTCAGACTGCGATTATCGGCAATCTGTATCGTTAACTTTTGTTCTTCGTCCTGTTGTTCGTGGTTAAGGACTTGATATAATTCTTCTTGATGAATAGGATCATTGCTGAGGGAAGCGTAGGAAATAGTATAGGTTTGATTTCTATACTCATTCTTGATTTCCCGAACAGAGCCATCTAATATTTTACGCGACTTGTGAATGAGGGCGATATTATCGCATAGAGCTTCTACAGACTCCATGCGGTGAGTAGAATAGATGATTGTAGCGCCCTTTTTATTTAATTCTAATATTTCATCTTGAATGATCTGTGCATTAACCGGGTCGAATCCGGAGAATGGCTCGTCCAAGATGATTAAGTCGGGTTCGTGGAGTACGGTTGCTACAAACTGTACTTTCTGTTGCATCCCTTTACTGAGGTCTTCAACCTTTTTGTCCCACCAGGATTCTATCTGTAGCTTTTCGAACCAGTACTTTAGGCGTTGCTTGGCCTCGTTTTTCGATAAACCTTTTAATTGTGCCAGGTAGATCATCTGATCTCCAATTTGCATCTTCTTGTAAAGGCCACGTTCTTCCGGCAAATAACCAATACGTTCTACATGCTTTGGAGATAGCAGTTCGCCATCAAAATATATCTCACCAGCGTCGGGAGCAGTAATTTGATTGATGATACGGATTAGGGATGTTTTCCCGGCGCCATTTGGGCCTAACAGCCCAAATATCTTGCCTTTAGGAATAAATATGGACACATCGTCTAAAGCACGATGATTTGCATACTGCTTGACGATGTTACGAATATCTAGCATAAGTTCGGTTTTTTGTGGTTAAATTAATTAAAATGCCGTTAACATGAAACAAAATCTTAAAAATTGAGAAAAGAGGAAAAAGTTTTTAGAAATCGTACCTTTGTGCCATGATCGTAAAAGACGCAGAATTTATTTGCAGCAATACGGAAATTGACAAGCTGCCTGTTGCCAATCTACCTGAATATGCCTTTATAGGCCGCTCTAATGTGGGTAAGTCCTCGCTAATCAATGCGATGACGGGTAGAAAGGGCTTGGCTAAGACTTCTCAAAAGCCTGGTAAAACACAATTAATCAACCATTTCTTGATTAACAAAACTTGGTATTTGGTGGATTTACCTGGTTATGGTTTCGCACAGACATCTAAAAAGAATAGAAGTACTTGGGAGAAATTTATTCGCGATTACCTAATCAATCGCGTTAACTTGCAATGTGTATTTGTTCTGATTGACAGCAGATTAGAACCTCAGAAAATTGACTTAGATTTTGTTTGTTGGTTAGGCGAGCAGGGAATACCTTTCCAAATGATCTTTACCAAAGCGGACAAGCAGTCGGGCGTTAAGTCTGACCAGAATATAGCGAAGTTCCGTAGAGCGCTGAAGAAATGGTTTGAGGAGCTACCAATTCATTTCCTGACATCGTCTGAAACGAAATTAGGCTGCGAACAAGTGTTAGAGAACATTGATGCTATTAACCAACAATTTGAAGCGCCGATCGAGTAATCCATGAAGAAGTATATGTCGTTGGTGCTATTTGCACACAGTATTTTTGCACTACCTTTCGCTATAATCGGATTTTTCTTGGCAATAAAAACAACAGGCTTCCAATTCGATTGGAAGTTATTTGTTTTAATGCTGGTCTGTATGGTCACTGCAAGAAATGCCGCAATGGCCTTTAATAGATACTTAGACCGTGATATCGACGCTTTAAATCCACGTACAGCTGTCCGTGACATTCCTGCGGGAAGAATTTCGCCAAAGCAAGCATTGACTTTTACCATTATCAATTGTATTGTCTTTATGGTTGCCTGCTACTTTATCAATGCTATATGTTTGGTATTGGCGCCTGTGGCTTTGTTCGTCGTGTTGTTCTATTCATACATGAAACGCATATCACCATTATGCCATTTGGTATTGGGGCTAGGATTGGGTTTGGCACCTGTCGGGGCCTATTTAGCCGTGACCGGAGCGTTCAGTATTGTTCCTATCTTTTACGGTTTGGCTGTTTTGACTTGGGTCAGTGGCTTTGATATCATCTACGCGTTACAAGATGAAGAATTCGATCGCGCGAATGGACTGAATTCAATTCCGGCAAATTTTGGAGGTCCGAAAGCATTGCGCATTTCGGAAGTCCTACACGTTTTGTCTTTTATATTCGTTAGTCTGCCTGTATTCTTTATGCCTACAGGCTGGTTCTATTATATAGGATTACTTTTTTATGGTAGTTTATTGATCTACCAACATCGAATTGTGAGCCCGACAGATTTAAGTAGGGTAGACCGTGCTTTTATGACCACTAATGGTATTGCCTCAGTGGTTTTTATGGTCTTTTACTTACTGGATATCGCCTTTATATAAGGCATGATATTGCTCACTTTTTAGGAAATGCACATAAAATTTAATTTGCATTCCATTTTGAAATCATTTTCTTTGCATGAAATCTATTAAAATTAAATGGCGAAAAATCTATTGATAGTCGAGTCTCCGGCAAAAGCAAAAACAATTGAAGGGTATTTAGGGAAGGATTTTCTTGTGAAGTCCAGCTATGGTCATATCAGAGATCTGGTAAAGACTGATGATGCAATTGATACGGAAAACAACTTTAAGCAGAAGTACGAAGTACCTGCCGATAAGAAGGCGATTGTCAGTGAATTGAAAAAGTTAGCGAAATCTGCAGAAACAGTATGGTTAGCGTCCGATGAGGACCGCGAGGGGGAGGCTATTTCATGGCACTTATATGAAACTTTAGGTCTTAAGGATGAGAATACGAAACGTATTGTTTTTCATGAGATTACAAAGCCTGCCATTTTAAAAGCGATAGAGACGCCTAGAAAAATAGATTTCAACTTAGTAAATGCACAGCAAGCACGACGTGTATTGGATAGATTAGTGGGTTTTGAGCTTTCACCGGTATTATGGAGAAAAGTGAAACCTTCCTTGTCAGCCGGTCGCGTTCAATCTGTTGCTGTTCGATTGATCGTTGAGCGCGAGCGCGAGATTAATAGATTTGAAGCAGAAGCATCTTATAAAGTAGTTGCGATTTTTAATACAGGGAAAGCCCGTGAGCAATTCAAAGCGGAATTACCACAGCGTTTCCAAACGTCGGCAGACGCGGAGAAGTTTTTAAAAGATTGCGTTGAGGCCAGCTTTACCGTAGGTAGCTTGGAGACAAAACCTTCGAAAAGAACGCCTGCAGCGCCTTTTACAACGTCTACTTTACAACAGGAAGCGAGTAGAAAGCTTGGTTTCTCGGTGGCTCGCACCATGCAGGTTGCACAACGATTATATGAGGCTGGGCGTATTACCTATATGCGTACCGACTCTGTGAATCTCTCTGATACGGCATTACAGGCCGCTAGAGCGGAGATTGTAAGTGCATACGGCGACCAGTACCATAAACAACGACAATACCGTACGAAGAGCGCGGGTGCTCAAGAGGCGCACGAGGCAATTCGTCCTACATATTTTAATGAACACTCGATTGACGGCGACAATTCTGAGCGACGTCTTTATGAATTGATCTGGAAAAGATCAATTGCTTCGCAAATGAGCGAAGCAGAGTTCGAGAAGACAACAGCTAAGATCGATGTGTCTACTCGTAAAGAAGACTTCGTTGCTACCGGTGAGGTATTGAAGTTTGATGGCTTCTTGAAAGTGTACATGGAATCGACCGACGACGATCAGGATGGATTAGATGATGGCGATTCTGAAAACAAATTACTACCTCCATTAACAACTGGTCAGGACTTGCAATTGAAGAATATGCAAGCGACAGAGCGTTTCTCTCGTCCTTCCGCTCGCTTCACCGAGGCTTCTTTGGTGAAGAAACTGGAAGAACTGGGAATCGGACGTCCTTCTACCTACGCGCCAACTATTTCGACTATTCAGAATAGAGGATACGTCGTCAAAGAAGACCGTGATGGTAAGGAGCGTGTGTATGAAGTGATTAGTTTAGAGAACGGTCAAGTTTCGAGTACCAAGAAAACAGAAATTACAGGTGCTGAGCGCAGTAAATTATTTCCAACCGATATCGGTGTGCTGGTAAATGATTTCTTAGTTCAACATTTTAATGATATTGTCGATTACAATTTCACTGCTACGGTAGAGAAAGAGTTTGACGAAATTGCTCAAGGATATAAGGAATGGACAGATATGCTGTCAAATTTCTATGGTCCTTTCCATACAGAAGTTCAAGATACGCTTGAAAATGCAGACAGAGCAACGCATGAACGTGAGCTTGGTGTTGATCCTACTTCTGGTAAGCCTGTATCAGTACGTGTCGGCCGATTCGGTCCGCTAGTGCAGATTGGTTCTGCCGATGATGAAGAGAAGCCTCGTTTTGCTTCTTTGCGCAAAGGCCAGATGATCGAGACGATTACGTTCGAAGAAGCGATGGACTTATTTAATCTTCCTAAGAAGGTTGGAGAGTTTGAAGAGAAGGAAATGACGGTGGCAATCGGCCGTTTTGGACCTTATATTCGCCACAACAGTAGCTTCTATTCTTTGCCTAAAGGCGTAGATCCGCTAGACGTGACGGAAGAGCAGGCTGTAGAGATTATTAAAGAGAAACGTCAGAAAGATAAAGACAAGATTATCAGAGTTTTCGATGAAAATCCTGAAGCAAAGATTGAGAACGGTAGATGGGGACCTTTCGTGCGTTTCGGTAAGCAGAACTTAAAGATTCCGAAAGGAACAGAAGTAGAAAAGATTACTTACGAGGATGTGTTGAAGTGGGCTGAAGAAGATAGCAAAGGCGGGTCTGCAAAGAAAACGACCCGAGCGACTAAAACCACTAAAACGGCGAAAGCTGCTAAGCCAGCAGCGAAAGCTAAAAAGAAGTAAGCCATGAAAAAAGACTTACCTTTAAACATCGTTGAAGATATCTCGATTGCTGTGGTATTAGAGTCTGAAGCACCTGGATCAAAGGTTTGGAATGTGTATCTGATCAATGAGAAGGATAAAGCCATTCAAAACGTTTTGGTATCTTCTAAAGGCTATGGTGAAAAGGATGGCAGAAAGGTGATTACGACAACCTTACGTCACTTTATCGGTGATATGGATGCTCACTCATCGCAAAAGATTGAAGCTATAGACATACAGGTTTTTGGATTAACCAATGAGTATTGGCTGAGCTATTATATCGATGGTGTTATCTATGATAAAAAATATATTTTCCTGCCGGACAGTATTGTCGATGAGAATCTGATAAAGATTCCATTGGTTAATAAGCCTGGCGTAATGATCGGAGGAACAAACTAATGAAAAATGGCAACTTCGTGATTGCAATTGATGGATTCTCATCATGTGGTAAAAGTACCGTTGCAAAAGCTTTAGCGAAGAAATTGAACTTTGTGTTTGTTGATAGTGGTGCAATGTACCGCGCTGTAACGCTTTATTTCCAACGCAATAATGTTAGCCTTAGCGATGATATCGCTATCCAAACAGCAATAGAAAACATCCATATTGATTTAGTTCCTTTAGTTGATAAAACGCAAGTGCTACTTAATGGTGAAGATGTATCGGATGCAATTCGAACCATGGAGGTTTCAGAATATGTAAGTGAGGTTAGCGCAATTAAAGCCGTTCGCCATGCGATGGTCAAACAGCAGCAAGCCTTGGGAGCAAAGCGCAATATTGTGATGGACGGACGCGATATCGGAACGACCGTATTTCCTAATGCCGATCTGAAAGTCTTTATGACAGCGAGCCCTCAAGTTCGTGCAGAACGAAGATTTGCAGAATTGACAGCAAAGGGAGAGGTCATCACGATGGAAGAAGTAAAAGAGAATTTATCCCATCGTGATCATATTGACAGCACAAGAGAGGAAAGCCCACTTAGACAGGCTGATGATGCTGTTGTATTAGATAACAGCGAGTTAAATCAGGAAGAACAATTGGCTTTCGTTGTTGACTTGGTCAACAAACGAATGCAAACAGCATAAAAAAAGCTGGCTTATGATTAAGCCAGCTTTTTTTCTATTTCATATTGTCAATTTCGTTTTGTTCACGAAGCTTGTCAATATTGTTTTTCTCACCAAAATCTTCGGTTTTAGTTTGAAATGCTTCCAATATCTCTCGGATAGCCTCGGAGTTATCAGCAGTTCGCTGATAAATTTCAGGGATCTTCTTCTCAATAGTCTTATCGCCTAATTCAATATTGTCGATCTCTACTTTCGCAATCTTTTCCAAAACCGCTTGTTGACTATTTCTAATGTCTTCCAATTCCCTGGATATTTTCTCCATTAAGTCAAATTTCTTCAATTTATCCATAAATTCTACTTCATTAGTTTATAATATATAAACGTGCCGTAAGGGATTTTGTTTTAAGAACTTTCGTTTTAACGTTTTTTAAGAATTGAAAGTGACGGTATCGGATTGGTTATGTTTATGCTGTATGTATAATCAGAGCAAGATAAAGATGGGTAAAGGAAAGTTGTAATGCAGCGAGAAAGGATTTCCCCTATGTGGATCATGCAAAAGCCAGTAATAAAGTATTGGATCAAAAAGAGAATATTCACTTTGCAGTTGCGAAAGATGTAAGACGTTAGTCGATTTGAGCCTTCTGTTTAAACAGGAAGGGAAGTTGTTTGAACCAAGAAAGGAAGGATTATAAGATTAACAGGATCTTTGCAAAGTCCATTACAATTCCTCGATCTGCTTGTCTGTTCTTATTTACTACATCTCTTTACTAACTTGGAAAAACTAGATACCATTATCTCTATGTATAGCACAAAAAAAGACCCCTTTCAGGGTCTTAAATCTAATGTCTAATATCTTATATCTAATTCTTATGCATTATATGCTTTCAAGCCTTCTTCCAGACAAACCAATGCTTTTTTTAGATCATCTTGATTTAATACGTAAGCAAGTCGAACTTCGTTCTGGCCGGCGCCAGGTGTAGAATAGAAACCGGTGGCAGGTGCCATCATAACAGTCTCATTGTTATAATCGAATTTCTCCAACATCCATTGGCAGAACTTATCCGCATTGTCGATTGGTAGTTTAGCAACAACGTAAAAAGCACCACCTGGATTAGGACAGAATACACCGTCGATATTGTTCAGTCCATTTACTAATACATCTCTTCTCGCAGTATATTCTTTCGATACTGCTTCGAAATAGCTATCCGGAGTATCTACAGCAGCTTCGCCAGCAATTTGACCTTCTAAGGACGGACTTAAGCGTGCCTGAGCAAACTTTAGACATGTTTGATACAGCTCTTTGTTTTTAGTGATGATACATCCGATACGAGCACCGCATGCTGAATAACGTTTAGAAACGGTATCAAAGACAACAACATTCTGTTCCAAACCTTCCAAGTGCATTGGTGACAAGAACTCGCGACCGTCATAACAGAATTCACGATATGCCTCATCCGAGAATAGGTAAAGGTCATATTTCAAACATAACTCGCGTAATGCTTCCAATTCTTCACGTGAATAAAGGTATCCAGTTGGGTTATTTGGATTACAGATTGCAATAGCCTTTGTTTTTTCGGTAATTACTTTCTCAAACTCAGCAATAGATGGCAATGCGAATCCATTGTCAATATAAGACATAATCGGCTTTACGATGATATCTGCAGAGCACGCAAAACCATTATAGTTTGCATAGAATGGTTCTGGGATGATAACCTCTTCACCCGGGTTTAAGCAAGCTTGCATCGCAATTGTGATTGCTTCAGAACCACCGTTAGTAACCAAGATATCGCTAGGGGTGATGTTATAATTAAGTTTGTTATAATATTCAGCCAACTTCGTGCGATAGGATAAAGTCCCTTCAGAAGCAGTATACGCCCATACTTTGAAGTCAATGTTCTTCAAGGCGTTTAACATCACTTCAGGAGTTTCGATATCTGGCTGACCGATATTTAGATGATAGATCTTTTTTCCATCTCTTTTAGCCTGATCGGCAAATGGGGTAAGCTTTCTAATGGGTGATGCAGGCATTTGTATGCCCTTTTGAGAGATTGTTGGCATTATAATTTGTTTTCGTTTTGACTGCGTCAAATTTACGAATAATCTTCGAAGGAAAGGCTATAAATAACAAAGCCATTCTGTTTAAAGAATGGCTTCGCTAAATAATATTCTAGATATTGTTTTATTCTACTATACCTTTTATCGTTAAAGTCTTAACGGGAGTCTTTGTATTTGATTTCACTATGAAAGACTTCGTAAATGGTCCCTTGGTTTCAGCATTGAACGTTACTTTAATTGTTCCTGCTTCTCCAGGTTTTACCGGACTTTTTGTAAACTCTGCTACTGAACATCCACAAGTAGGTTGAACGTCAGCAATAATGATTGGTTCATCGCCAGCATTATTGAACTTGTATTCGAAAGAAACAGGTTTGCCTGCTGGAATTTTTCCAAAGTCATGCGTTTCTTTTTCGAACTTAAATTCAGCTGTCAATAATGTCATTGCTGTTAAACTAATAAACGCAATTACCACCGCACATATACTTGTAATTTTTTTCATTGCTTCAATTTGTTTAGTTGTTTTTATTTACTTGTAATACTCAAATCTAAGACCAATTTTATAAAAAACGAGTCTATAGCATGCTTATTTGCTTAAATCAACAATAATATTACAAAAAGTTTAAATGATACCTTCTTTCAGAATATCCTGAATATGGATAATTCCAGCGTATTTTCCTTCGTTCGTCACGACTAATTGAGAGATGCTGAACTGTCGCATGGTATGTAAACCGTTTACTGCCAATTCGTTCCTATCGATTGTCTTGGGGCTTAAGCTCATGATATCTTTAGCCGATAACTTTGAGATATCCTCATGCTTTTCAAGCATACGGCGAATATCACCATCGGTAATAATTCCCAATATTTTATCATCATGCAACACAACGGTTGCGCCCAAACGGAACTTGGTGATAGATATGATCACATTGCGGATGTCTTTCGTAGGCTCTACGATTGGCAGGCCATTATGATCGGATAAGTCACCAACGCGTAAGTAAAGCTGCTTTCCTAAGGCGCCGCCCGGATGGTATTTTGCGAAATCGCGATCAGAGAATTGTCTTTCCGTTTGCAAAGCTACAGCGATTGCATCACCCATGGCAAGCTGAACCGTCGTACTTGTAGTAGGGGCCAGGTTATTCGGGCAAGCCTCACGCGTAATCGTTGTATCCAAGATAAAATCAGCTTGTTCAGCAAGGAAGGAGTTCCGATTTCCAACGATCGCGACAAGCTTATTATTTGTCTGTTTCAAGAATGGCACAAGCACTTTAATCTCTGGAGTATTACCACTTTTGGAGATCGCAATGATCAAATCCTCTTTTTGAATTATTCCTAAATCTCCATGTATGGCATCGGCAGCATGCATGAAAATAGACGGTGTTCCGGTCGAATTCAGTGTTGCGACAATCTTTTGTGCAATAATCGCGCTCTTGCCAATTCCTGTAATGATTACTCGGCCATTTAAACTAAGAATTGACTCAACTACCTTAACAAAATCATCATCAATTCTTTCTGATAATGCAAGGATATTTTTCGCCTCTAACTCAAAGGTGTTCACGGCAACCTTTTTGATATCTGTATTGTTTTTCACGTAAAATTTACTTATTTTTATTCTTCAATTTACATCACAAAAATACACTATTTAGGGCGTATTCCTAATGTTGTAAAGTCATCTAATTTAACATCGCTAGGTGAATGGAAATAGAAAAATCACTATTTGACAATTTACAGGATTTTTTTGGGTTTGATAATTTCAAAGGAGATCAAGAAGCCATTATCACAAATGTGCTAAACAAGAAAGATACCTTTGTTATTATGCCGACAGGCGGTGGCAAGTCCATCTGCTATCAACTACCAGCATTAATGAGCGAGGGAACAGCTATTGTTATCTCCCCATTGATTGCCCTTATGAAAAATCAAGTAGACCAGCTGAGAGCCTTCGGTGGTCGAGACAGCATTGCACACTTTCTGAACTCCTCATTAACTAAGAATGAGATTCTACGTGTAAAACAGGATGTAACAGATGGTAAGACCAAATTGTTATATGTTGCACCGGAATCCTTAGCCAAGGAGGACAATGTTGCATTTCTACGGAGTATTACCGTGTCCTTCGTCGCTGTCGATGAAGCGCATTGTATTTCGGAGTGGGGACATGATTTCCGTCCGGAGTATCGTAAAATCCGACAAGTCATCAATGAGGTAGGAGACAACATCCCTATTATCGCGCTGACAGCCACTGCAACACCTAAGGTGCAATCTGATATTCGCAAGAACTTACAGATGAATGATGCTCACTTATTTAAGTCTTCGTTCAACAGAACGAATCTCTACTATGAGGTTCGTCCGAAACAAGACGTCATTAAGGAAATCGTTCGCTTCATAAAGAATAATACCGGTAAGGCCGGAATCGTCTATTGTCTAAGTCGTAAGAAGGTAGAGGAGATTGCTGAGGTGTTGAATATCAACGGCATCAAAGCTCTACCGTACCATGCGGGACTGGATGCAAAAACGCGAGCTGAGACACAGGACAAGTTCCTGATGGAAGATATCGAGGTTATTGTAGCAACGATAGCCTTCGGTATGGGAATCGACAAACCAGACGTTCGTTATGTAATCCACCATGATATTCCAAAGTCTATGGAAGGCTATTATCAGGAAACAGGACGCGCTGGACGTGATGGAGGCGATGGCTTTTGTTTGGCATTCTATTCGGAAAAGGACGTCGAGAAATTGACGAAGTTCATGAAAGACAAACCGGTCTCTGAAAAGGAGATTGGTACTCAGATCCTAAAGGAAGTGATCGACTATTCGGAATCCGCAGTTTGTCGCAGAAAGCAGATTTTACACTATTTCGGCGAGAAATTCGACGAAACAGGATGTAACAACATGTGTGATAACTGCCGTTCGCAGAAAACTTATTTTGAAGCCGAGGCATCTCTATTGCAGGTCTTGAACTTCATTAAAGAGCAAGGCGACAAATTTGATGATCAGCATATCATCAATGTCATGATTGGTCAGAACAATCAGCCTATTTCTTCTTATAAGCATGATACACATCCTCTATTCGGATCCGGTAAAGAACTTGGGGTGAATTATTGGAATTCGCTAATCCGCCAAGCGGAGTTTTCGGGCTTTATCAAAAAAGATATCGATCACTACGGACTCCTTCAATTGACAGAGGCCGGCAAAAAATATATAAGCAACCCTTACCCGATTAAGTACATCATCAATCGTCCGATGGAAAAAGCGAGCGGAGATAGCTCGGATGACGCTGCTGGACATATTAGCACGCTGGATGCCGAATTATTGAAGATGCTGAAGGATCTTCGCAAGAAGATTGCGAAGCAGAAGTCTCTTCCGCCTTTTGTTATCTTTCAAGACCCTTCGTTAGACGAAATGTGTACTCATTATCCTATTTCTACGGAAGAGCTGAAGAAAATTCAGGGCGTAGGATCTGGGAAAGCAATGAAGTTTGGTGCTCCTTTCGTTGAGTTGATCAAGAAATATGTAGAAGACAACGATATCGACAGACCTCAGGACTTGGTGATCAAGAGCACGGCTAATAAGTCCGCATTGAAGGTTTCTATCATTCAGAATATCGATAGAAAGATCAGTTTGGAGGATATTGCATCATCCAAAGGCATTAGCTATGAGGATATGCTGAAAGAGGTCGAATCTATTGTCAACTCCGGTACGAAACTCAATATCGGATACTTTGTCGATGAGATGATCGATCCAGACCGTCAGGATGAGGTTTATGATTACTTCAAATCTGCAGAGAACGATAGCATCGATAGCGCATTGAATGAACTAGGAGAGGAGGATTATTCTTTTGAGGATATTCAACTCATGCGCATCAAATTTATATCAGAACTAGGAAATTAATAATACAATATGATCAATACTTATTTGCCAAATATTAAGAATGGCGACTCTGATGCTTTCTTTTTAATGGCAGGCCCATGTGCAATCGAAGGTGAGGATATCGCCCTTCGCATTGCTGAACGTATCGTTACGATTACAGATAAATTCAATATCCCTTATATCTTCAAAGGCTCATATCGCAAAGCAAACCGCTCAAGAGTGGACTCATTTACCGGTATCGGCGATGAAAAAGCTTTAAAAATTCTTGAAAAAGTAGGAAAGACCTTCGGTGTTCCTACAGTCACAGATATTCATGAAAGCCACGAAGCCGCAATGGCTGCCGCATACGTAGATGTACTACAGATTCCAGCTTTCTTATGCCGTCAAACGGAGCTTTTAGTTGCAGCGGCACAAACCGGTAAGGTGGTGAACATCAAAAAAGGACAGTTCCTCGCTGCGGAATCTATGAAGTTTGCTGTAGATAAGGTTAAAGATTCCGGAAATGACAAAGTATTCTTAACCGATCGTGGCAATACCTTCGGATACCAAGACTTGATCGTCGATTTTCGGGGAATTCCTACTATGCGCAATTTCAATGTCCCAACGGTAATGGATTGTACGCATTCTCTACAACAACCTAATCAGTCATCAGGAGTAACCGGCGGCAAACCGGAACTAATCGAAACTATCGCCAAAGCAGCTATCGCTGTAGGTGCCGATGGACTATTCATCGAAACGCACCCAGATCCTGCAAACGCGAAATCCGACGGCGCAAATATGTTGCACCTCGATCTATTAGAAGGATTAATGGAGAAGCTGATCCGCGTGAGACAAGCAATAATTTAATCTAGATATTAGATTTTAGATATTAGACATTAGAGCGTAGCGGGCTATTCTGACTACGCTCTTTTTTTCTGAAAGTTATTG
>NZ_DKLH01000048.1:0-57250 GCF_002455685.1 Sphingobacterium sp. UBA6645 | reverse complement strand
AAAAAAGCTCATCGAAAGATGGGCTTTTTTGTTTTTGAGGGTTTTTTTTGCAGCGAAACAGCGCGCAGTATTTTTAAAAAACGGATCATACCGAAAGTTTTCCAAAATAATCCAACGCTAAATTTCATTCTCCTGCGCGAAGATTCTGCCATCTACAACTACCATCCATTCCATATTACATCAAAGGAAAACTCTCTATCAAACTAAACCTAGAGATTGCCGATTTTCGATACTCTTTCATAAATAACCTAATAATTTATAAATTAATTAATAAAGATATTATATTTGCAATCACATCATATTTACATCTTCTATAGATTAATTTCTTAACAATGAACTTTAATCGAATTGTTTTCATATTTATAATCATCTTATACAGCGTATTAGGTCTTAAGGTACTGCAAACTGAACTGTTAAACGGGATGTGGGGAACTGATGCGCTATCGGAATGGCTTGTTAACTACCAAGCTGGTATTGTTCGAAGAGGATTTGCTGGAGAAGTCCTTTTTCAGATAAATTCTTCATTTGATCTTCGACCAGAAATGCTTATCAAGTCGATATCCACGATTAGCATCCTTTGGTTAAGCGTAATATTTCTTAAGACATTAAAAAGAGTCGGTATTCCGTTATTCTATGCTGCTCTGCCCATTATCGGGGTAAGTATCTTCTACTTCCATCCTCATTTCTCAGGATTACGGAAAGATCCGCTCTTACTTTTGATCGCTTACTACTCGATTTATCATTTATATAATTATCAAAAAAACAAGAAGCTTTCTTCACTCCTATACTGGCAAGCATTACTTATTCTGGGAATATTCCTACATGAAGCCATCTTGTTTTATGGAGCTCTAATACAACTGTTAATATATTTTTTTACGGATCCTATCAATGCTCAAAATGGTTGGATTAAGAAATCCGTATCACTAACACCCTTGTTGGGAAGCAACTTAATCAATTTCTTAAATAAAGGCGACAAGACAATTGCCGATAGCATATTCGACTCATGGCGCCCCTATTTGCAAAGTCAATATGGGGCGGATGTTTCCATTGAAAAAATGCTATCAATAAGGGCGCTAGGTTGGGACACATTAGAAACTGCCAAATTTCACTTAGATTTGAACTTCTTTAACACTGACAACTTTGGAATTCCGGGCATCTTCTTTTTCTTACTCATATTCGTCGTAATAATCTATGTATTTGCGAACTGCAATTTTAAATACCCTAAATTATCGCAGCAAGAAAACTTTGAAATCTTTATAACAATCTGGTTAACTGTTTTCATGATGATGTTGCCACTCTTTACGGTCTTGTCATGCGATTATTTAAGGCTATTTGCGTACCTGAACTTAACTACCATATTTATATACGATAAATTCTCAGGAATAATTGCAAAAAACACCGGAGTGTTAAACGCGCTTAGACCATTTTCTAATCGTATTTCAGCCACAGTGTATAATCCACGGTATAAATGGATCTTCCATAAAGGAATATACATATTTACCATCTTCTTTTTTCTCACTTACTCACCCGCAGGGATAAAATTAGACGAAGCCTTTAAGGTCTCGATCGCTGGCAGATTCTATCAAAAAGCAATAAGAGCATGGGAAATTTATTCGCACTAATAAGGCCTAAACATTGGACCAAGAACCTATTTGTGTTCTTGCCGCTTTTCTTCGCCGGCGAGCTTGGAAACAAGGATTTACTAGCGAATTGCCTCTTAGCGTTCGTCGCTTTTAGCTTCGTAGCAAGCGCTATTTACTGTATTAACGATATCTTGGAGATCGAAGAAGATAGTAAACATCCGAAAAAACGATATCGACCAATCGCCTCAGGCGCGGTCTCCATCCGAACAGCAATCATTATCTGCGTGGTTTTAGTTGTTTTGGCATTTTCAATAATCTATTTGTTGTCGCAGACCAACATGTGGCAACAAATATTCATACTTGTATGTTACTTCGTATTAAATATTTTATACTGTTTCCTTCTAAAAATGATCGCTATTATCGACGTGATGATAATTGCAAAAGGATTCGTCTTAAGAATATTAATGGGCGGATCGGCAACAAATATTGAATTGACACATTGGATTATCATCATGACCTTTTTGCTTACACTCTTCATTGGCTTTGCAAAACGTCGCGACGATTTGGTAATACAAAAAAATAACGGCACAGTCCTCCGAAAGAATACTAATCGATATAACCTAGAGTTTATCAACCAAGTATTGTGCTTACTTGG
This sequence comes from Sphingobacterium sp. UBA6645, assembly GCF_002455685.1. Classification (NCBI taxonomy): domain Bacteria; kingdom Pseudomonadati; phylum Bacteroidota; class Sphingobacteriia; order Sphingobacteriales; family Sphingobacteriaceae; genus Sphingobacterium; species Sphingobacterium sp. UBA6645. The sequence continues at coordinate 55,012 of NZ_DKLH01000048.1, read as the reverse complement.
AGGAATAACCATTGTTTGCTATATCATGTACACCGTATCCCCTGAAGTAATTGAACGCTTTAACTCACCGCATATCTATTTGACCACTATCTTTGTTTTAGGCGGAATCGTTCGATATTTACAATTAGCACTTGTTTATGAAAGAACCGGAAGCCCTACAGAAATACTCCTCAAAGATCGCTTTATCCAATCAGGCCTCCTACTCTGGATCCTATCCTTCTACCTAATCATCTATTTAAATGAATAAAAAGCATCTCGAGTTATTTGACTTTGACGGAACATTAACCCGCAAGGATACCTTCGTCGATCTGATCAAGTTCCAGTTTGGAATCGCAAAGTTATTGCTAGGCTTTGGAATGTATTTACCCCATCTGTTCTTGATGAAAGTGAAGCTTTATTCCAATGCCAAAACTAAACAGAAGATCTTCAAACACTTTTTCAAAGGAATGGATATCCAGACTTTCAACAAACTCTGCAAATCCTACTGTGATAGCCGATTTATGAAAATTATGCGACCCTCAGCCATGACCTATTTGGAACAGTCCGAAGCAGAGAAAGTCATCGTATCGGCAAGCATTCAAAATTGGGTGAAATGCTTCGCAGAGCGATTAAATATTGAAACTATACTAGCTACTGAGATAGAAATCGACGAATACGGAAAACTTACGGGGAATTTTTCATCCAACAACTGTCATGGCGACGAAAAGGTCCTGAGAATAAAAAATTTAATAAACGACAGATCTTCCTATCAGATCACAGCTTTTGGAGACACTAGCGGAGATAAGGCAATGATAAATTATGCTGATAAAGGACATTATAACTATTTCAAATGAAAACATACTTAATCAGCCTGATCCTTAGTATCTCTCTCGGTTCGATAGCTCAGCTCCTCCTCAAGAAAGCCGCATTATTAGGCATTGCTACGCAAGCAATAGATAAGTTTAAACAGTTGAGTGCCACTCCTTTTTTATGGGGCGGTTTGCTCTGTTATAGTTTAAGCTTGGTATTCTGGCTAGATGTACTCTCCAAATTAGAACTAAGTCGAGCATACCCCCTCGTGAGTTTAGGTTACATCGCATCGCTGATCCTCGGATATTTTTTTCTTCATGAGCCTATCACCCTATCAAAAGTAATTGGCATTACATTAATCATTTCTGGGGTATATTTTATCGCTCGTTAGATATAAAAGCTATACATCCTCCCCCAAAATCGCCATTCAAACGAATCCATCCTCTCCCTCAACTCTTGTAATCTTCCTTCAGGTTAGCTATCTTACGGCAAAACCTAAAAGCTATTTATGATCAAGAAAGGATTTGGAATCAAGAATATTGCCGAAATGCTGGGCATCTCTGTTTCTACGGTATCCAGGGCATTGCGCGATGCGCATGACATCAACCCGGAAACCAAAGAAAAAGTACTCAAGCTGGCCAAAGAACTCAATTTCAAACCCAATAAAAATGCAGCCGCACTAGCCTCCGGAAGCACCAAAAACATAGGCGTTATCATTCCGTTTATTACGAACTATTATTTCAGCACGGTCATATCCGGAATACAGGAAGCAGCCTATCAACTCGGCTACAATATCATTCTATTTGTGACCAATGATGAAGAAGAGCGCGAAAAACAGCTCATCGAAAACCTGGACCTCGCAAGCCTTGATGGTCTTTTGATATCTTTATCCTCAAATTCCAGCAACATAGAGCACTTCGAATCACTAATAAAGGAAGGCCTCCCCTTAGTATTCTTTGATCGCGTTCCGAATGAAATCAATGCATCAAAAGTGATGCAAAGCGACTTTGAAGGAGCGTTCCTGGCGACAAGCCATCTGATTCGAAAAGGATACAAGCGCATCGCTCACTTAGCGGGGCCGGAAAGCCTCAAATTCACACAAGAAAGATTAAGAGGATATTTAAGTGCTTTGAAACAAGCTCAAATTCCCGTCTATGAAGAGTACATCATCCATTCCGGATTCTCTCCTCAGCATGGCTATGCCGACACTCAGCAATTGCTGGCATTAGAAGAACTTCCTGATGCGATATTCGCTGTCAACGACCGCAAGGCAATTGGCGCAATTCAAGCACTGAAAGACGCTAAAAAACGTGTCGGAGAGGAAGTCGGCGTTATTGGATTTACAAACGACCCCATGTGCACCGTAATAGAGCCCAATTTGACCACCGTAGAAGAACCTGCCTTTCAGATTGGCGAGCAAAGTTGTGAACTATTGATCAAGCATATCAAAAATAAACAGTTCGAACCGCGCTCGGTACTTATCCCATGCAGACTCATTGCAAGAGATTCTACTTAGCGTTCAAAAAAAAATAGCCACTTCCTTCGAAGTGGCTACCAACTATATGTTAATTAATCAATAAACCCACGTCTATTACTTCTCGTAAACGAAGCGACCTTCTATCATCGTTTTTTGAACCTGAATATTTTCATCAAACAATATCAAATCAGCTTGTAAGCCCTTGCTGATCGCTCCAATCTGATGCTGCAAACCTAATATTCTCGCAGGATTAACGGTAAGCATATGAACCGCATCTTTAAGTTCCAACCCGGCTATCTTTGTCATCGTGCGGATCAGGCGATCCGCAGTCGCTACGCTTCCCGCAAAGGATTTACGATCCGGAAGTTTAGCAACCCCATCTTCCACCACCACAGCAAGACCATTTTCTTTACTACCCAAGATACTTTCTGTCACATCAGTTCCTGCTGCACGCATCGCATCGGTAATCAAAATAATCTGATTCTTCGCCTTAACCTTGGTAATCAACTTCAAGAATGGCTCCGGCAAGTGCGTTCCATCGGCAATAATTTCTACATCAATATCATCGATCAATAAGCAGGATTCAATCGCACCTGCATAGCGGTACGCATTCCGTCGCGTCATCCCCGACATGCCGGAGTAAAGATGTGTCGCTAATTTATAACCAGCCTCCACTCCTTTTACCACCTCATCATAAACCGCATCCGTATGTGCTAAAGCCAATAAAATCCCCTCTTCGCAGACCCGTTGCCCAAAGGTCAACGCTCCTTGCAATTCCGGAGCTGCGCTCCATCGAGCTATCAAATGCTTGTATTTCGATAAAATTGGTTCATATTCCTCAGGCTTTGGGTTCCGAATATACCGAGGATCCTGAGCACCGCGTTGTTCCATCGCAAAGTATGGCCCTTCCAAGTGCAAACCGTAGAACCTCGCTCCTTTTTCATTCTTCTCCAACGATTTGGCATAAACCTCAAACGTTTCCAAGAGTAAATCTTGTTCGCTGGTCAGGGTGGTAGGCAACATAGCCGTCGTACCAAAACGCGCATGCGTTTCTGCAATGTTAAGATAGGCATCAATGTCGTTATCCATAAAGTCCGAACCGCCACCACCGTGGATATGAATATCGATAAAGCCTGGCGACAAGTAATGCCCCTGCGCATCGACAATTTCGTGATTACTACTCGCTTTCGGCCAATCTGTTGATTCCTCAACAGCCACTATCCGGCCATTTTCAATACTCACATAACCCTTCTCAATAACTCGAAAAGGGGTAATAATTTTTGCATTAATTATACTGATCATCGTTAGGTTGATTATTTCCAAGATTTAAAACGATGCCCGATGAAGGCATAGAACACAATATACAAAAAACATGGAACTAATACCCAATAAGCCGTTTTTACATCGTGAGAATCTGCAACCAATCCGTAGATCATCGGCAATATCGCGTTCCCACATAGCCCCATAATTAAGAGAGCGGAACCCTGTTTTGCGTATTTGCCAAGTCCATCTAATGCCAATGGCCAAATACCGGCCCATATCAAAGCATTAGGAACTCCGATCATCGCCAAAAACCAAATGGACACATCCAAATGATGGCCGAGCCAATTCACTTGATAGCTCACTAAGCAAACTAATAAAGATAAGATTAGCCCAACGATTGAACAAATTTGAAGCATGCGCTTTTGTGATATCAGTGCAGGTATCAAAGTGATACCCAAAAGATAACCAATTATCGTTGCCGTCAATACATAAGACGGTAATGCCTTAGCTTCTAACAAGGAAAGCCCCATTGCACCCGCATAATTAATGATGGTATCAATAGCGATAACTTGTGTCCCGACATGCAGAAAGATTGCGACAGCGCCTAATACTAAGTTGGGAAACTGAAAAACGCCAGACTTCGACTCGGCATCTTTGTCTTCCTCCCGATTCTCAATTTCAGGCAATGGTGAATATTTCACGAAAAGCCCTATCAGAAATAATACCGCAGCAACGACTATATAAGGCACTACGACACGCAAAATAAGCTCGTCGAGCGTTTGTGCTCTCGTCACTTCATCCATTAAAGGAATCTGTTTGAACAACTCATTATCTGTCGGACGCAGAATAGCCCAAGAGAACGCAAGGGGAGCCAGAATCCCGGCCCCTTTGTTGCATATCCCCATTATACTAATACGCTGTGCTGCACGCTCCTTCTCACCGATCATCGTGATATATAAATTCGCTACAGTCTGCAATACCGCAAGGCCAGAGCCCAGCGTGAACAAGCCAAGCAAAAATATCGCATATGTTCTGCCGTAAGCCGCCGGCACGAACAATAAAGCGCCCACAGCCATGATCCAGAAACCAATCGTAATCCCCCTTTTATAACCAACGCGCTTGAGTAGATAAGACGACGGCATAGACATAACCAAATAGGAAATATAGAAAGCAAAGGCAACTAAATAAGATTGAAAATTCGTCAGCTCACAGGCAATCTTAAAATATGGGATTAAAATGGCATTGACCCAGGATACAAACCCGAAGACAAAGAACATCGTCCCAATGATGCCTATGGAAATTAAGGTAGTGCGTCTATCTAAAACTTGTGCGTTCATAAGTTAGGTTAAAGGTTTAAAGATTATAGCAAAGAAGCTGATCCTTTGTCTAAATAACAATAGCAAGCAGGATGATTTTGCAAAATACTCGCCGGATATAAATTGGAAACTTCTTTCGTCAAACAGTTCTTCACCGCAAGCGCCTTCCGCTCATCGGGTACAGCACAGATTATTTTTTTCGACTTCATGATCTGCTTGATAGACATCGAAATTGCTTGCAATGGCACTTCATCGATGCTATTAAACCATCCCTCGCCCATTTGCTGCTGTCTGCAAATAGCATCCAAGTCGACAACAAGGTAAGAATCTTCGACATCAAAATCTGCTGGAGGGTCATTGAATGCTAAGTGACCATTCTCACCTATTCCAACGAAGGCCACATCAATAGGGTAATTTATAATAATATCTCCTAAGCGGTTGCACTCTTCTTGTGCATCACCTTCTCCATTAATAAGCACCACCTCTTTCAAGGTTCCGACCTTATCAACAAACCGCTCGTTCAAATATTTCCTAAAGCTTGCTTTGTGCGTAATCGGCATACCGATATATTCATCCAAATGAAACATACGGATTTTAGACCAATCTATTTCCTGATCTGCTATCAAAGTCTCCAATGTCTCAAACTGACTTTGTCCGGTAGCCAAAATGATATTAGCTTCGCCTTTCTCACGGATAACTTCTTTAATCAGTTCCGCTCCCTTTGCTCCAGCATGAGCCCCTAAAGATTCCCGATCCGGGAAAATTTCTACATTCATATTCTCTAAGCTTTAAGTTATTTATTCGATTTTAATACTTTGGTATTGCCCCCTGTTTCCAAATGGATATTGTGGACTTTATTGGCTTTCCAACGGCCCATCGTAAAGTCAGGAATAGCAATAGGTTTTGAACCGTTCGCTACCGACCATTCGCTCAGCGGTGCAATAGACGACCAAGAAGCCGCATCATAAACATCCATATCAACAGGTAAGCCATTGCGCAGACAGTCGATCAGGCGCCAGTCCATGATAAAGTCCATGCCTCCATGACCCCCTACTTCTTTCGCCATCTCACCAATCTGACTGATGATCTTCGGCGTGTTCTCCGCCTCAATTTTTTTGAACTCATCATCATCCATGAATTTTTCATGACCAATAGCCAATTTCGCAGGCAATGGGTATTTCTGCGCAAAAGCCTTTGTTCCTGAAATTAAATGTATGCGCGAATAAGGTCTTGGTGTACTTACATCATGCTGAAGCATAATGGTACTGCCGTCATTATTCTTAATCGTTGATGTATTCATGTTGCCACGAAACGGATATTTAAGATACTTCTCAAATTCCTTATTGGTTTTTGCCAACTCTTCGGTCTTTGGTCGAAGGGAGAAATCATTTGAAGCCATCGAAGTCATGAATTCCATCTTATTGCCACGGTTGATTTTCAGAACCTGAGCAATCGGGCCTAAACCATGTGTTGGATATAGGTTTCCGTTGCGCTTTGCATTCTCCATCAAGCGCCATTTCTCAAATCGCGCCTCGTCTTTGAACAGACTCTCCAAGATATCGTGGATATAAGCGCCTTCACAGTGAACAATATCACCGAAAAAGCCTTGTCTAGCCAAATTCAACGTTAGCATCTCAAAGAAATCATAACAGCAATTTTCCAGAATAACACAATGTTTCTTAGTGCGTTCTGAAGTTATGACCAATTGCCAGCATTCCTCAATCGTCACTGCCGCTGGAATCTCAACCGCAACGTGCTTCCCTTGTTCCATCGCATAGATAGCCATCTCCGCATGCAGTGCCCAGTTGGTAGCGATATAAACAAAATCGATATCGTCGCGACGACACATCTCCTTCCACGACTCCGCCTTACCGCTATATATCTTTGCTTCATGACCGGAAGTCACAATACGCTTTTTTGCCGCTTGTGCTTTCTCATCACGGATATCACAAATCCCCTTGATGGATACTCCTTCAATCATACTCAAACGGTAAACCGCTGCCGAACCACGATTTCCAACGCCCACAAAACCGGTACGTACCGTGGATAAGGCTGGTGCAGCATAACCCGACATATTGAATATTGGCTTATAGCTTTGCTGAGACTCTCGAAGAATTTGATGATAGTTACTTTGCTCCTCCAACGGACTCGCAGAGACTTTGTTGGAAAGAATACCTAGACCGGCAAGTCCAGATAACTTAAGAAATGATCTTCTATCTGTTGACATAATATTAAGTTTTGGTTAGTAGGATATTTAATTAAAGAAACGGGAATTGTAGACGATATCCAAGCCTCTTCTATCCTAATCTACGGCACCGTTATCGGTAATTGTTTTTTATAAAATGTTTTAGTAGCTGCACAAAAAGGTTCAACACTGTTTACCGCATCTTCCTGCAGGCGTCGTAACTGGATTTGCTTTAAACCCTTTCAAAGCCCTTTCAAACCCAATACAAACCCCAATCATAACCATTGCGAGTTGGGATTGATTGGGCTTTGAAAGGGTTTATCAAGGCTTCATACTGCTCCATGCTCCGACGCATTGTATAGGTTGAACTGTTGATTGAATTACGACCTAAACACTATACTCCGGCTTCCACACTTGTTCCTGATGCGTTTCCATCGCAATATTCGCCATGTGGCTCGCAATGGCAACATCTCTGCCTGTGTAAACATCCGCAGCAGGCTTCTTCCCTGTCCGAATACATTCGAAAAAATCGACTAAAGCGTAGTAAGTAGGGTCTTTTTTCAATGGATCTAAATCTGAAAAGTCTACTATTTCGCCGTCGCCGTAATGCACAGCCTTCGTCGCACCCGTCACGCCATCGACGGTCCCTATTTCTCTTTTCACGTTCTCCGAAAATAAACGGGCTTGATCTTGCGTCACTATAATTGATCCTTTATCGCCAAGTATACGAATACCATAACCCTTATAGGCATTCGACAAGATGGAAGAAACGCTAGACTTTACGCCATTAGGATATTCATAAACCACTCGGACGTTGTCATAGTTCTCTCGACCATCTTTCCAATAATCGATTCCCCCAATACCGGTTACTCGCAAGGGCGCAGCACCAACCATCCAGTTCACCACATCGATAGGGTGACCGCATAGCTCCGTCATTAATCCACCGCTCGACGCTTTGTACATCCGCCAATTCACGAAGCGCTCATCCATCCCCGCGGGAACTGGAAAACGCCAGTTTGAATTACGATGATACTGACATTCATAATGCAGCACCTTTCCTAGCCAGCCTTTGTCGATAATCTCTTTGATGCGTTTGTACAATCCGTAGTATCGGTATTGATGTCCCACCTGAAAGACCATCCCCGACCGTTCCACTTGCTTCACTAAATCAATCGCTTGCGGAATATCATAGGAGATAGCCTTTTCCAAGTAGACGTGTTTTTTATTTTGCAAGGCATCCACTGCCATCGGATAATGCAGATACAAAGGCGTCGCAATAATAACGGCATCAACCTTTTTATCATTTACTAACTCTTTATAGTCCTTATAGACTTTTGCAGAGGGGGCTATCATTTTCTTTGCCGCAAGGATATTGTCTTCGCGGAGGTCGCATATTGCAGCAACCTCCACGTCTTTGATATCTTTAAGTAAGCTTAATAAGCCTCTGCCACGACTTCCTACGCCGATGACCCCTATCCGTAATCTCTTCGCTGCATTTGATAATCCAAAGAGACTTAGGTTACCCGGTAATACGGCTATCCCCGAGAGGGCAATACTGCTATTTTCAATAAACTTCCTTCTGGAAATATGGTTATCTTTCATAGTTTAAATTCTTTTAATCCGAATATTTCGAAAGCTAGAAGCATCCTGATGATCCGTCAGCATAATATGTCCTGAAACTGCTTCTCCATAACGCGAGCTATACATTTCAAACTTTGTTCCTGCGACCAAGGCACGAAACTCATCCGTACCGCGTTCATAACTCAAGATCTTCTTACCATTCAGCCAATGCTCAACTAAATTGCCTTTGACAACGATACGCGCCTTGTTCCACTGTCCGTGTGGCTTAAGCCCTTTGTTCTTATTGGGCGCATAGAGCAAATAGGCTGATCCGGTTTCCGTCTTTGGACTGATGCCACCTTTGACTGATTCATGGTTAAAATCATCGATCATCTGATATTCCGGGCCGTTTAGTTCAACCTTTCCAGCCTTCGTTTGCAAAGGGCTCACCAGATACTTCACACCAGAGTTGGTGTTTTTATCCAATTTGAACTCCATTTCTAGAATGAAATCGCTGTAAACCTTTTTGCTGATGATGTCGCCTCCTTTTTGACCAGGAACGAGTTTCAAAACCCCATCTTCGACCTTCCAACCTTGCGTTGGAAAGCCTCCGCCCTTGACACTAGTCCAATGTTTGGAAGCATCTTTTCCATCGAATAGGGTTTCCCACTGGCCTTTGGATTGCCACATTTCAACGATGCTCGATACTTTCGGAGTTTCAATATTTGGCGAAGCAGATAAATGTAGCCCTAATAGGATTGCACTGATTATTTTCATAGCTGATCGATTAAGGGATTGTTTCAATTGGTGGCACATTTCTTTCAGCTCCATCATAGCCCTTGTTCTGATTGATCACACCTTTTGTATTGGCAGTAATCACTGTAGAAGGAATTGGCCAAAGCACATGGAATGGAGCAATATTAGCCACGTTTCCTAACATCGAGATTTTCTGATCGTAGGTAGGATTCTTCCGCTTCACGCGATCGAAGTAATAATTCTTCTCCGAGAAATTCGCTAAGGAATAGCCCTGTAGGTTCTTCGCCGCTAAGATGAACGAAATCCTGACCATTTCTGAATGCCGTGGCTCCTCGGTAAACAACTCTCTTGCACGCTCATCCATAATAAAATCTACCGTTACTTCCGCAGCCGTCATTGGTAAGGCCTTCGCACGGGTTCTAACTTTATTGATATCCTCAGCTGCCAAATCCAATTGCCCTTTCCAGAAATAAGCTTCAGCACGCAACAGATAGGTCTCTGCCAATCTAAATACATAGAAGTCGCCATTTCCTCCTTGTGGAGTGGCCGCTTTATTTTGTTCCGGAACATATAATTTATAATGCGGAATCGCATAAATACTACGGAAGGTATCTAGTGGATCGGCAAAATACGCAGGGTTCACCGGCTTTCCAAAGTCTTTAGAATTCGGATTGTTGTATTTATACTCGTGATTATCCACCCAGTTCGCATCAGCTCTTCTTAAATCGGTCGTTGTTTTCCATGTCGCGCCTTTATACGACCAAGTATCGTATTGGTAGAATCCAGTCAAGCGCACATTCGCATTCCCTCTTCCCAATGAGTCGTACATAGGCCCTGACGCAACCATGCCTGCTTTTCCCTCGCTATCGCGCACTGGTGCCTGAAACCATGAACATCCGTAGTAGCGCATAGTGAACAAGCCGGCAGAACGAGCATCAGCAGGCGCTTCAAAGCGGTCTATTGTTGCCAAAATAGTTTCCTTATTGTTTGCCAGCGACACGTTCTCAGGCCTATGCAAATCCCACATTACGTTTCTGTACGTGTTCGCCGCATCTTTACCAAAGCGCTCCGTCATTAAAGCATAGGGCCCATTGATGACAGCACTTGCTGTAGCGATAGCCTTATCAAATTCCAAGTTCGCGAGATATACTTTGGTCAATAAGTGATTAGCAGCTCCTTTGGTCAGTTCGCCTGCCGCTGCCGAAACTGGAAGCCATTGTGCAGCAAATTCTAAATCTGCTTGAATTTTCTTCAAAATTGCTGTGCGACTATGCGATTGAAAATCTAATTTGGCTCCTTCGATTTCCTCACCAATAAATGGGACATCGCCATAACTATGAACCAGACGATAATACCAATAGGAACGATAGAATAGCCCCTGTGCCAACATTGCGTTCTTTTCATTATCGTCTTTAAATTGAACGGTCTCGCATTTTGAAATCAAAACATTACAATTCTTCACATTTTCAAACATTAAAACAAACATTTTCAGGAAGTTGTAATACACATCATTGTTCGGAGTCAATTTGTAAAAATCAAGTTGTGACCAAGGGGATCCCAAATCAGAAGCAGCGAACTCCATAATTAGATTATGTAATCCTTTGTTCATATTGTGCGTCTCTTGCTTCAAATCTCTCTTCAACGTGACAGCGAGAGAAGCTAAGCCTTGTGGATCCTGATAAACATTTTCGGGCGTGTAAAATGAAAGCGGCTCTGGATCTAGCCAGGATTTGCTACAAGAGAGCGTTATGATCGTCAGAAAGAATCCCGCTATGATTATATTTAGTTTTTTCATGATATTTCAGTTTAAATTATAGTGAGAAATTTACGCCGGCAGAAAATGTACGTGGCATAGGCATCGCATTCAACGCATTGGTATATGTCGTCGTCGGATCTGCTCCTGGATAGGCTGTTTCTGGATCCCAGCCCGGCCATTTGTCTATCGTAAAGACGTTTCGCGCCGCTAGGAAAATTCGTAAATTCTTAACTTTAAGACGTTCCAACGTGTTTGAAGGAACGGTATAAGAGAAAGATAAATCTTGCAAGCGCAAGAAAGCTGCAGATTTATATGTGCGTATACCGCCACCAAAAACCGTTGTTAGAGCATTCAGTCTTGGATAATCGTTATTTCTGTTTTCTGCTGTCCAATATGGAAGATCATAGGTACTGCGTTTGTCATACGTATCGGTACCTCCTGCGCGCTGCGCTTCCTGCAGATTGCCCAGATGACCTAGTTCCGCTCTTAAAAAGAAAGTAACGTTAAAGTTTTTCAAGAAATCGATCGAGTTTCTTAAACCTAGTCGATGACGAGGACGTTCATATCCAATAAACTGCTTGTCAATTAACGCATCATATTTGAAGTTTCCATCGAGATCTTGCACTTTAAAATCTCCTGGTTTCAAGCCATATTTCGCTGCTTCTTCGGCTTCTTCGGCTTGCCATATTCCATTTATCTTATAGGTCCAGATTGCGTCGATTGATTGACCAGGAAACCATTCGTTGGTATAGTCTGGCAATTCTTGATAACCCGTTACTCCACTAATGGTCGTTTCGCCGAAGTCGCCAAAAAGTTCTTCAATTTTGTTTCTATTTCCTGAATAAACGAAACTGCTATTCCATCTTAAGTTTTCTCTATCGATGTTAACCGTATTGATTGATAGTTCCCAACCCTTGTTGCTCAGTTTACCAAGATTGGATACAATACTGGTATAACCGGTAATCTCGGGCAGTTTTCTGTTCATCAACAAATCGACTGTCGTCATGTCATAAACATCAGCCGTAATACTTAATCTATTCTTGAACATGGCTAAGTCAATTCCTAAATTGTAAGATTCAGTTTGCTCCCACTTTAAATCATAGTTCGAAAGCGTATTATTGAAAACCCCAATCTGTGTCGTCACTCCATTATAATATCGGTTTGAATTGACCGTTGCTAAAGCTGCATATTCTCCGATAGAGCGGTTACCATTTCTACCCCATGAAGCACGTATTTTTAAATCATTGATTTGATCAACATTGAAGAAAGATTCTTGAGATAGTCTCCATGCGAAGGCAAAAGCGGGAAATACCGCTCTTGGATTCTTTTTCCCAAATGCCGAATAACCGTCACGACGGACAGATGCTGTGAATAAGTATTTATCGTTTAGCGTATAATTCAAACGTGCCATTGCTGCATCGCCAGTGGCTCTTTTATCTTCTGACGCTACTTTATGATCCGATCCAAATTGAATACCATGATATCCAAGCCATTGATTCGGACTAAAGCTCTGATTCGTTAAAATCGAATGCCAACTATCGATCTTCTCCGCACTGTATAACAACGTCACGTCAAGCTGATGCATTCCAAACTTCTTGTTCCAATGAACTAAATGATCTAGCATCCATTCAAAGCTCGATTCCTCTTCGCGCTTTGCATACCCATCCTTATAAGTCGATCCTCCAGTAACGGTAGTTGAAGGATAGAAATCATAGAGTTTTGCAAACTCATATCGTGGCTGGAAGGAAACTTTATAATTGATATCAAACGGTAGTTTAATATTCATATAGACAGATGAAAATAAACTGTTGATCTTATTTTTCTGGTCCTGACCACCGAGGTTATTGATCAATGGCGTAGCCACAGCAAAACTGTTCGGATACCACACCAAATTTCCATCTTCATCATACATACTTCCGTAAGGACTCATGTTGAACATGGCATTGATACTCGGGATAATTTGCGTTTGATTCTTATCCGCAAACTGCGCGTTGATACCCGCAGATAACCAGTTTGTGATGGTAAAATCGGTATTGATACGGCTTCGAATCGTATTAAAATCATCACCTAGCATGATCCCTTCATTATCTTGATAACCGAGAGACCAATAGTATTTTACCTTCTCCGCCCCCCCTGATATATTCAAGTTATAATTCTGTTTAAGACCTTGTCTGAAAACCTCATCCAGCCAATAAATCTCATTTCCAGCCATATAATTATCCACTTCTATATCATAGAAATTCAATCGGCTTAACCATTCGCGGGTATTATCTGCTTGCGGATTATTACTAGCCGTTCTCCATTGCTCGAGCGTTACACCGTCAGGTAGGTTGTTTGGATTATTATAGTAGAAATTAGGCTTAGTTGGATTGTAGCCGCGCATAACGTCGGTTCTGAACTGAATGTATCCTGGCCCATCGTACGGCTTGAATGCGTGCATTAAATTCGCCACACCAAAATTAGCCTCCATTGTGATTCGCGGAGTCCCTGTAACGCCTTTTTTAGTCGTTACTTGAATAACACCTGCTGCTGCTCGCGCACCATAAACCGCCGTTGAACTCGCATCTTTCAAGATATCCATCGTTTCAATATCTGAAGGATTGATATCCGCAATACTTCCATTGAAAATCACTCCATCCAATACGATCATTGGGCTAGTGGATGCATTCAATGATTTCGGCCCGCGTACTTCCATATCGCTTTCGCCGGAAGCGCGAGTACTCTGGTTGGAAATAAAACCCGCAACTGTACCATTTAGCATCTCTGTCAACTGTGTTGTCGGTTGATTTTTAAATTGGTTTGCATCCACTCGGGTTATGGAACCCGTCAGATCGCTCTTCTTCGCCGTACCGTATCCAATGACCACAACTTCATCTAAGTCAGCAGTAGTACTTTGAAGCTTAATTTGTAAATTGCTTTCAGCTCGTGTGACGGTATATTCATAAGTACTGAAGTTCAACATATTGAAGGATAGTTTATCCCCTTGTTTCACTTCGATTGTGAAATTACCTTGTTCATCAGTTGCTGTCTTTTTTGTAGAGCCTGCCACAGATATGGTTACACCTGCGAGTGGTTCGTTGCTTTCCGAGGATACAACTTGCCCACGAACCTCAAAGGTTTGCGCCTGTTGAAGCTTAAACTCATGATAAGTTTTGATCGGAATTTTTGCGTGCAGAAGCGTTGGGCTGAGTGCCGCGGATACTGCCAAGAAAAACAAGTAGTCTTTTCTCATAATTCAGTTTTTTAGTAAAGGTTATAGGATCGAATATAGCTATTGTGTCCGTACACAATGATAAAAAGAAACTTCTTTCAATAATTGAATTATCACAGAAATATTACCGACAGCGTTTCCGACGATTTTTAAAATAAATCATCGGAAAATGAAGTAACTTGTGTTAAAACAGCCTCTATTATGAAAAAAACTTATACCAATTTCCTCAAGGTTGGCATGCTGATGGTTTGCTTTGCAATAAAACTACCCATAGTATGTTTAAATGCGCAAACCAAGGTCAATTGGGATGATAAGGCTAGCGGAACATGGCCCATTGAAACACGACAAATTGGAATTAAATCAACAAAGGATGCTAGTATTCAGCAATCTTATCTATATCAAAGTAAGAGCAAGGAAAAACGACCATTGATTATCAGTTTGCATACCTGGGGCGGCAACTTCACTCAAAGAGATCCATTACTGAAATACTGTATGCAGGCCGACGTCAATTATTTACATCCGGATTTTCGTGGTCCGAATAAAAGACCGGAGGCTGCAGGTAGCGAGCTAGTAATACAAGACATTGACGATGCTATTCAATGGGCTTTAGATTCTCTTCAAGTTGATCGTCACAATATTCATGTAGTAGGCGTCAGCGGAGGCGGCTTCGCATGTGGATTAACGTATATGCGGAGCAAACATCCGATAAAGTCGTTTCACGCTTTCGTGGGGATATACAACTTGGAGGATTGGTATTATGAATCGCTGGGTCGCAAAAATGGATATGCAAAGGATATTGTTCGCATTACGGGAGGTCAGAACGATAAGCCAAATTTCGAGGAGGCTAGAAAGCGTTCGGTCCTCTTGATGCAAACTCCAGTAAAACAACGAAAAGACGCGACATTACACATTTATGCGGGGATCAACGATGGTTATACCGGTTCGGTTCCTATTTCACATAGTCTGGAATTATATAACAAAGTCGTAACGGATTTCGATAAAGGCGCAAACAATCAACTGATCCCTTTAGAGGATAGCTATACCTTATTGAAACGACGGACTAGTCCAAACTTCCAAGTGGAATCGAAAGCCTTTATGGGAAGAGACATTATCTATAGAAAACAGTATGAGAATAAAGTCGAGGTCATCATATTCGAAGGTGGCCATGAGATGCCGGATGAAAACCTTTTAGAACGCATATTCTAATCTTTGTTATTTGAATTTTCATTAAATTGCAGCAACATTTATAAAACCTTAAACTCTAAACCATGTACATTAATTCAGGAATGAGATTTCTACTGTCCTTACTTGTGCTTGTGTCCCTCTGGAACTTCAGTTTTGCACAATCAAGAAGCAACCAACTAATTCAGGTATTAGTAACGCCCAATAAGGCGGATTGGACCTATACCAACAATGAAGAAATAAGCTTTAAAGTATCGATTGTCAAACATCAGGTGCCCATTCAGGATGCTGACGTAAGTTACACCATCGGCTGGGAGAAAATGGAACCTTTGCAATCCGGAAATCTTAGAGTCAACGGATCTGAGGTTCAAGTCGGAAAACCATTAAAAGGCGAAGAGCCCGGCTTTATTCGCTGCGAGGTAAAATACAAATACGATGGTCAAGAGTATAGAGGAATTGCGACTGCAGCAATCAGCCCCGATAAAATACAGCCAACGCAGACTCTTCCAAATGATTTCATGTCGTTCTGGAATAAAGAAATCGATGCATTAAAGAATATTGCTCTAGATCCGAAGATGACATTGCTTCCTGAGCTTTCAACAGCAACGGTTGATGTTTATCATGTAAACTTTTCAAACATCAATAATAGCCGGGTTTATGGCATCTTATCCAAGCCAAAGAAAGCCGGTAAATACCCAGCGGTACTACAAGTGCCAGGTGCCGGCATTCGTCCCTATGCGGGTATGGTATCTGTTGCGGAGAAAGGTTTAGTCACGCTTCAGATCGGTATCCACGGTATTCCTGTAACACATGAAGCAGAACTATACAACTCCCTGTCTGCCGGAGCGTTAAGAAGCTATCCTTTCTTCAATTTAGACGATAAAGATCAGTATTATTATAAGCGAGTTTACTTAGGCTGTATTCGCGCTGTCGATTTCTTAACGCAATTAGAAGAGGTGGATAAAAACAACCTAACTGTATGGGGCGGTAGTCAAGGTGGTGCCTTATCGATTATTACTGCAGGATTGGACAAGCGCATCAAACATCTAGTTGCCTTGTACCCGGCACTAAGCGATGTAACGGGCTATTTGCACAATCGTGCGGGTGGATGGCCACACATGTTTAATAAGCAAAATGCACCATTTATGGCTACAGATGCAAAGATTAAAAACTCTGCTTATTATGATGTGGTAAACTTCGCAAGGCAAGTCAAAGTTCCC
Organism: Sphingobacterium sp. UBA6645; assembly: GCF_002455685.1. Lineage (NCBI taxonomy): Bacteria > Pseudomonadati > Bacteroidota > Sphingobacteriia > Sphingobacteriales > Sphingobacteriaceae > Sphingobacterium > Sphingobacterium sp. UBA6645. The sequence goes on along the minus strand of NZ_DKLH01000048.1, from coordinate 38,297 downwards.
GGATTCTATACCTGGGGATATAATGATGAAACTTGCCCACCTACCTCCTATTACGCAGCTTATAACTTAATCAACGCACCGACAGACCTTTATCTGGTACAAGAAACCGGACACTGGACTTTTCAAGAACAACAAGATAAAATATTGAATTGGGTTCTGGAAAAAGCGAAAGTGAAGAGATAAGAAAATCCAAAAGTAATTCTGCTTTAGGCAGATATTCCTATCAAAAAGCTTGTCCCTAAGAAAATAAATAACATACTTTCCTAGAGACAAGTTTTTCTTTTTTGTCTCCCAATTAAAACATTCATCTCTTCCCACAATCCTCAACAATCTCTGGCAGATTTTTATTTTCATGAACTATATGTTGTTCTAGGCATACGATAAAATTTAAAATAACAGTATAAATTTTTATGCTCCTTTGTGGTTCAAAAAGAAGGATTTATCAAAACTTTGCTTGACAATTTGAATATTTTCAACTTTCTTGTATGTTGTCATAGAAAATTTATATAATTTCAACTTCATTTCAAAAGCACTAAATACAAAAATGCCATCCGATTTAAGGCCGTTGGATCAAATAATAAAAGGGATTGTCGAAGGAGATGTAAAAGCGTTTGAAGCCGTTTATTTAAAATATTCAAAACCACTTTACCGCTACATCCAATCAATCACTAAAAATGAGGAACAATCATTTGATATTCTTCAGATGACCTTTATTAAGGTTTGGAATGGTCGTGAGCAAATCAATTTGGAAAAATCCTTTCAATCCTACCTATACCATATCGCTAATAATTTATCCATCGATTATCTGCGTCAAGTCGCAAAAAATCTCAGGAAGCAAGAAGAAATCTGGAACAACAGCATGATTTATGGCCTTTCTGTAGAAGAGGAATATCTAATAAAAGAGAAAAATAAGATTATAGATCAAGTTATCGAACAACTCCCCTTGCAACAGCAACGTGTATTCAGACTTTGCAAATTAGAAGGCTATTCTTATGCCGAAGCGGCCGCTATATTGCAGGTATCCGCATCAACGGTGTCCAATCATCTAACGGCTGCTGTTAAATCAGTTCGCGAATTATTAATGAACAACAAGAATCATTTTTATTTTATCTTATTCATTATCAATGAATTGATTTAATTTCTAATTTTTTTTTTCATTTTCCACTAGTGTCTTTTTGATTTGGTTAACGTAATAACATTAAATAACCGATCACTAGATTATGTCAAGTTCTCCAGTTTTTGCAGAATTACTTAAAAAATATGTCAACAATAGCCTCAATAAGGACGAGTTTCAGCAGTTCTTTTTGTTGGTCAACGAATTGTCTACTTCTGAATTAGAAGCTGCATTCGCTGGACTCGACCTTCGCCCTTTTGATTTATATGTAGATGCCAAGTTGGGCCATTCAAACGGTCGAGATTTAGATTCGGAGATCACAAGAATTTGGGGAGATATAGCTAAGGAATGTGCGAATGAGAATGATGCGAACGTAATTCCGCTTCTAACTGAAAAACGTTCAATCAATCCGTGGAAATGGATTGCTGCGGCGGTAGTTCTATTCCTTGGACTCGGTATAATATGGAAGCTCCAAACGGATAAGCAAGTTGCTCAGCACACTTTAGCCGTTCAACAATCTATTGTTCCTGCAGAAAACGAGTCTATCATCACTTTGCCGAATGGGAAAGAGATCATCATACGGGAGGATGCTTCAGGTGTATTATTTAAAGACGATGCATACAAGGTCGTTAAGAATGATCGTAATGAGCTATTATTCGAAACCAATTCAGATGCTGGATTACCGAAAACAGAAGTTGCATATAACACGGTCCAAACTTCAACGGGCGGATTCACTTCTTTCCTCCTCCCCGATGGTTCTAAAGTTTATCTCAGCAGCCGGTCTTCCTTAAAGTTCCCAGTAAATTTCGAGGGAGATAGCCGCCAAGTTACCTTAAGCGGTGAAGCGTATTTTGAAGTCCAAAAAAGACCGAATGCACCTTTTCAAGTAATAACCGATAAGCAAGTTGTCGAAGTACTCGGCACACATTTTAATATCCGCGTATACCCTGATGAAAGTCAACAACTGACAACTTTGATTGAAGGTAAAGTAAAAGTCACAGATGCTAAAGCATCAGGTAATGAGCAGGGTCTCATCCTAAATCCAGGAGAACAGGCTTATCTATCAAACAATGAGCTCATCAAGCGTAAGGTAGAAACTGATGTGATAACCGGTTGGAAATCCAATCGCTTCATCTATAAAAACACCAATATTTACACGGTTTTAAAAGATATAGAACGTTGGTATGGAGTCGAATTTGTTTTCGGTATGACAAGCATGCAAAATCAGTTTATCTATGGAAATGTCTCAAGAAATGTTCCTTTAAACGAATTATTAGATGTTTTATCGAAGAATACGACTTTAAAATTTACAAGTAAAGAAAGGAGAGTTTATGTGAACCCTTAATCTTTACAAGAACAAGCTCGATAATTAATTACCGAAATAACCCTAACTGATAACCAATATAGCGACTAGAACGTCGTATCTCTACTGCGTTGTGCTAAGAGCTATCTAGCCAAATTTAAAACTATGATGCCAACAAGAATTGATTCTGGTCAATTTGCATGTCAGGCTTCTCATCATTCCCAAAAGAAAGGATTAGTGAGATTTCTACGCCTGAAGTTCATTTTGCTGTCGCTGATATTAAGCAACTTGCAAGCATTTGCATTGACCTATGCGCAAGAAATTACCCTGTCGGTTCGAAACGCCAGCTTAAAGTCGGTATTGGACGAGATCCAAAAGCAATCCGACTGCAATATCTTGGCCAACGAATCCTTTTTTAGAATTGCTAAAACCGTTACGGTGGACCTTCGTAATGTAAGTCTTTCAAAAGCATTGAACGAAGTTTTCAAAAACCAACCGCTAGCTTATTCTATCGAGAACAACATCATTACGCTAAGTCATCTAAAAACGAATAGTAACGACCGTAGTGCAGCACAGGCCACTGCGACCGGAACAGTTCGTGGTAGCGGCAATGCCGGATTAGAAGGCGTAACTGTTCGCGAAAAAGGAACGAACAACGTGACTTCGACAAATGCTAATGGGCAATTTAGCTTACGTTTGCAATCTTCTACTGCGGTATTGCAATTCAGAATCATCGGCTATGAATCACGTGAGGTTGCTTATCGTGGTACGCCATTAAATGTTAGTTTAACGAGTACCGATTAAAATATTGATGCTGTCGTCATTACAGGATATCAGACGATCCGGAAGCGAAGCTTCACCGGGGCATCTACAACATTGAAAGCCGAAGATATCCGTCGCGATGGTGTAGCCGATGTAAGTAGAATGTTGGAAGGACAAGTAGCGGGGGTTACTGTTCAAAACGTGTCGGGCACATTCGGCGCGGCGCCAAAGATTCGCGTTCGCGGAGCGACTTCTATTACCGGCGAGAATAAACCATTATGGGTTGTTGATGGAATTGTATTAGAAGATGTTGTCAATGTATCGAACGAACAGTTATCTACGGGCGACCCTAGTACACTATTAGGCTCTGCCGTTGCTGGTATCAATCCTGACGATATAGAAACCTTCGAAATTTTGAAAGATGCTGCCGCAACGTCCTTATACGGTGCGCGCGCAATGAACGGTGTAGTCGTGATTACAACTAAAAAATGTAAAGCTGGAAAATTAATCACCTCCTACACGGGTAATTTCACGACATCCTTAAAACCTAGCTACTCTTCCTTTGAAATTTTGGACTCATACAACCAGATGAAAATCTTTAACGAGATGGAAATGAAGGGATGGTTGACTTATACGAACGTTCTACAGCAATCAAGATATGGCGTATATGGTACGATGGCTAAAGAGCTTGGTTATAACCCTGCTACAGGCGATTTCAACGTAGTCAATGATCCTGAAGCAAAAGCCCAATACCTAGATCGTTTTGCTCGAATCAACACCAACTGGTTTGATGCCTTATTCAACAACTCCTTACGTCAGGAGCATGCGCTGTCGCTAAGTGGTGGTAGTGAAAAGATACAGACCTACGCTTCGGCAAGTATGTTGCAGGATCAGGGATGGGCAAAAGGAAATGAAGCACGTCGATTAACGGCAAATCTTCGCACCACTTTTACTCCCAATGATAAATTAAGTTACGGCTTTTTGGCAAACGCCTATATCCGCGATCAGAATGCCCCAGGTACCCTGCAGAGATCCACAAGCAACCAAGGTGGTTTCAACAGAGAATTCGATATCAATCCATTCAACTACGCGTTAAATACCAGCCGTTCTACGCCTATCTACAACGAGGATGGCAGTTACTTCTATGTAAGAAATAACTTTGCTCCTTTCAATATCTTAGAAGAACTAGAAAACAACTATCTCGATATCAAGTCTACAGATTTTAAGTTGCAGGGAGAACTGAAATATAAAATTCTTCCAGAACTGACTTATTCCTTAGATGCCGCTTATCGCTATGTAAAAACATCACAGGATCATATGATCCAAGAGAATTCGAATATGCCGAAAGCATTTCGCGCCGGAACTATCTATGATGTTGACGGCGAGAACTCTACTATTGCTGCCATCAACCCTTATTTGCTACGAATCTATAACAATGCCGAAGCACAGCCAGTTTCTGTATTGTCATATGGCGGTTTCAGAAATCGCGGTACAGTAGATATGGATAATTACACGTTCCGTAATTCCCTAAACTACAACAAGAAATTTGGTGAAGACCATCGCCTCGACTTATTCACCTTCCAAGAACTACGTTATATCGAACGGAATAACACGGAGTACAAGGGCGTCGGCTATCAATATGATCGCGGAGGTGTGCCTAACATCGATCCAAATATCTTCTTGTACTATGCCATGCGTGGTGAAGCATATTATGACGTTCAACCTACGCGCGAGCGCTATTTAGCCTTTGCCGGAACCGGAACATACTCTTTCAGAGATAAAATCAACATCGGTGGAACAATTCGCTACGATGGTACGAACGCGATGGGTAAAAGTAAGATTGGCCGTTGGTTACCGACTTGGAACGTCTCTGCATCTTGGAACGTCGATGGCGAGCCTTGGTTTGATAACCAGGAAGTACTTTCCAGCATGAAACTGCGCTCAAGTTATGGTCTAGTAGCTAGTATAGGTATTGCCAAGAACTCAGGATTGGTACTTCGCAACTCCCTATCCCCTCGTCCGGATATTGTTGAGAACGAGCCTATCATGAATATCGAGCGCCTAGCAAATACTGAGCTGACCTGGGAGAAAATGTATAAGTGGAACCTGGGAACTGATATGGCTTTCCTTAATGGTCGCTACACCTTGACGGTCGATTATTACGACCATAAGAGTTTTGACCTTATTGGCGATCTTCGCACTTCTTCAATCGGTGGAGAAACCATTAAAACAGCAAACTACGCTAACATAACGGCAAAGGGCCTAGAAGTAACCGTAGGGGCATCCATCGTGAAAAATGACGATTGGAGATACCATACTTCCTTAAACTTTGGATATAACCAGTCGGATATTAAAGATCTACGTGGTAATCCAACGATCAACACCTTGTCATCGCCGAACGGTGGGCCATTGCAACGCTTCCCACAGCGCGGATTATTCTCAGTGAAATACGTTGGTCTTAACCCTGTGAATGGTGCACCATTGTTCGTCAACCAAGACGGTATCGTGGGCAACAATGTATATATGAATTCGCCATTCGTCAACAATCTCATATATGACGGCCCAATCGACCCGACTCTTTCAGGTGGTTTCAACCATATCCTATCGTATAAGAATCTACAGCTTAACCTGTTGATTACCGGATCTATGGGCAACAAAATACGGATGAACCCCGCATTCTTTGATACTTACACAGATTTGAATGCACTATCCTGGGATTTCGTAAACCGTTGGGTACTTAATTCCGATAATGAAGTACCTTCTATTCTAGGTAAGCGAGAAGCGCAGTTATTGGCTGGACAATATCCAAACAGTGCCTATAACTTCTCGGATCCTCGCGTTGCAGACGGCGGTTTTATTCGCTTAAAGCAAGTTAGATTAAGCTATAATCTTCCGAAGAAATGGGTCAGTGGAATTAAGTTCCAATCGGCGTCGGTGAGCTTAGTAGGAAATAATATTTGGCTAATCTATGCGGATGATCGCTTGAACGGACAAGACCCTGAGTTTTTCGCGTCGGGTGGTGTTGCCCTACCACTTTCTAGAGATTATACTTTTTCATTAAAATTAGGATTCTAAAATCAATCGACAACATGAAATTCAAGAACATATATAAACTAGGCTTTATTTCGCTATTCTTCCTGGCAAGCTGTGATAAATATCTTGAGGTAGATCCGGATAATCGCGCACAGTTAAATTCGGCAAATGCCGCTCGTGAATTGCTTGCTACGGCCTATCCTCAAGCGTCCTATGTTATCATGTCAGAGAGCTTAAGTGATAACTTTTCAGACAAACGACCTTTCGGTGGTTCCTTAGTCATACCTGCTAACCGCGATGTGTATTTATTTATCGAAAACGTATTAAGTAATGGTCCTGATACGCCGGAATTCTATTGGGCCGCTTGCTACAAAGCAATAGCAGCAGCAAATCAGACCTTGGCTTATATTGAAAGCGAAGGGAATAAAGCTGAACTGCTTACCTACAAAGGCGAAGCTCTATTATGTCGAACCTATGCTCACTTTATGTTGAGTGTATTCTTTGCTCGCTCTTATCAAGATCCGAGTCCTGAAACAAATCCTGGAATTCCTTATGTGAAGGAAGTGGAAGATGTTGTAATTAAGAAATATAGTCGCGGTACGGTAAAATCAATGTACGACAATATTCAGGCGGATATTGAAGAAGGCATTAAACTAATTGGCGATCAGAACAGTGCAAATTCTGAAGCAAATGCTTATCACTTCAATAAACGTTCTGCGTATGCATTTGCGACACGATTTTACCTATTCAAAAAAGATTTCGAAAGCGTTGTTAAATACGCGAAGCTTGCTTTTCCAAATGATGTATTGATTAGTTCAAGTATTCGCGATGTGATCTCTTACAAGCCTTTACCTTACTATGTCTTAGCAGAAACCTGGTCTTCAAGAACACAACCTACCAACCTGCTAATGGCTACAGCACCTTCGCAAGTACATGAGTATGCTACGATGCAGTATAGTGCCAATGGCGCGTTCGCAACGGCCTTCATGTGGAAAACCCCACCTATCGCGGGTGATTATGCCTGGAATTTATACGGTCAAGAGAACGTTTATAACATCCCTAAGTTTCGCCCTTACGATTACCAATTGCAAACATATAACATCGCAATATTATTGACAGCAGATGAAGTTTTGTTCAATTGGGCCGAAGCGAGTATCGAAATAGGCGATTATGACCGTGCATTACAACTTTTCCAGATCTATCTAGATAAGAAAGTAATCGGCGGCGGTAAAATATCGGATTTATTGATGCAACGTAATTTCTCTACGCTTACTAACCCGAACAAGCGCGATTATTATATCACAGGACTTTTAGATTTCAAACGTCGTGAGTTTGCATTTGAAGGCATGCGCTGGTTAGATATGATTCGACACCGCATTCCGGTTCATCACAATGTAGTGGAAAATCCTGAAGGAATTACGGTTGGAGCAAATGATCCACGAAGGATTCTTCAGATTCCGTTAGAAGTTCAGATGAGTGGAATTGAAAGAAATCCGAGATAAGTAAAAAAGTGAAGACATTATGAAAAAGACTATGATAAACAAGATAGACATTCGTAGAACGGGTTGGAGTTTATTTATCCTTTGCCTCTTATTTGTAGGAATACAGTCGTGCAAGGAAAATGATTCGGTATCATCGGAGTCCATTCCAAATCTAGGAGGTTATAAGCCTGCAGGAAACCCAACAATAGACGCGTGGATCAAAAAGAATCTTACGGATCCATTCAACGTGGCGGTCAAATATCAATACGATCCATTTGAAGTTGACTTCATGAAAAACACGACACCCGCGAAGGAAGAATATGTTATTCCTACAATGGAATTAGTAAAGCAATGTATGGTCCACCCATACTTAAAAAATAGCGACAGTGCATTTGTGAAGAGAATCATCCCTAAGCTTTGGGTGTTGATCGGCAGCGGGCAATATAATGACAATGGAACCGTGGTATTGGGGCAGGCTGAAGGCGCGAACAAGATCACCTTAATGGATGTCAATAAATACGATAAATCCAGACAGTTTGTACAGTCGTCCAACTACACCGTTCAGCACGAGACTGCTCATATCCTTCATCAGACCCAGATATTCTCGCCACAGTTTAAATACGTGAATCCTGAGTTCTATACCACTACTTGGCACAACTACCCGGATAAAGACGCCTTTGATCTAGGTTTTGTAAGAAACTATGCAATGGCATCGGCGGAGGAAGATTTTGTGGAGACTATTGCCTATTTACTGGTTTATGGTCAGAAAGCATACGATGATCTCGCGAACAAGTCTACCCCTGCCGGTAAAAATAGACTGAAGATCAAAGAACAACTGGTCGTGGAATATTTTAAAGACAAATGGAATATGGATTTCCGCCAACTACAAGTCGATGTTCAAGAAGGAATTAATGGCTATATCGCAGGTAACCAAAGCTAATCCCTACAGTTATGAAAAAGAAACCAATATTTACAAGATATATTTTTGCATTGCTTTCCGCCGCGCTATTGACCTGGGGCTGCGAAAAAGAAAGCACCCTTAGAAACTACGCGACGGAGAAGATCGACGCTAATTTTACTAATTACGACTCATTGCTGACCACTAGCCCGAACGGGTGGAAATTCTTAGCATATCCGAATATCAAGGATTATCCTTCCAACAAAGGCGGATTTTCATTTTTCATGAAATTCAATGAAAAAGATCAGCGCGTGACGATGGTCAGCGATTTTAATTCAGAAATGGGAACAAAGATTAGCGAGAGCAAATACAGTATCAAGTTTACTTCGCTTTCTACACTATCGTTCGCGACCTATTCTTATATACACTTTCTTGCCGACCCGAATACCATGATGAACGGTGGCGAAAAAATCGGTTGGGGACATCGCTTAGACTTTGAGTATTCCATCCTCAAATCAAGCCCTAATCAAGATACCATCTATTTAAAAGGGAATCTACAAAAAACCGACGCCATCATGGTGCGCGCAACGGCAGATGAAAGTAAAGCTTTTATGACCGATTTTAAATATGAGGATACGAAGGCTCGCTTCGCACAGGCAATTGCCGGAAAAGTAGGCTTGCACGTAAAGACTGGGAATAACCTTAACGTCATGACCCTTTCGTTGGAACAACGCCAAGTAGTATTCGCGAAGGATATATCGGCAGACTCCGTCTTCATCCATCGTACAGGAATCGCATACAACGGGGTAAATAGCATCCGCTTGAATCAGCCATTTGAGAGCGATGGAATTAAGGTTAATGAACTAATCTTAAACAATGGGAAGCTGGAAGCAAAAGATATTCAGGGAAAAACGGTCGAAGTAGTCGAACAAGAGTTTCCATCGATCGCTGCATTCAAGATGTTCCGAACAGGCGCTTATACAACTATCCGAATTCCTTACGACAATACACGTTGGATCACCGGTTATCAGGCTGAAACGCTGGATTGGCCGCATCGCCGAGAAGTGCAATTATTCTTAGGGAATACAGCTGGCGCAGATTTGGGAATCTCTTTAGGCGTAATCACGGCATCGGTACGATTCTACGATGTAAAGGTACAGTTTAAGCCAGCGCAAAAAAGATTCTTGTTGAACGTTAATTTTGGCTTCTACGATCAGGACCGTCCGAACGCGCCAGGAGCCGAAAAATCAACGCCAGATGAATTCTATAATAAGTTTACATTTCCTTATCAATATCGCTATACCTACGACGAGGATGAGGTATTCACGATTTATTATGAAGGCCCTCAGTTTGTATATGCAGCGCAGTTTCCGAATCTAAAGAACGCTTTCAAGGAATCACTGATCGACGGTCGTTATTCTTTAAAATACACCAAAACAAGCAAACAATTACTGATCGCATTTTATGACAAACGAACTTATAAGGTGCTTTTCGAGGGCATTCCATATTAACCATTCAACAGATATAAAATGAAACAGCTTACATATATAGCACTACTCGTTTTCTTGGCGATTACGGGTTGCCAAAGAATGAATTTGAGAATTACGAAATCGAGAAGAGTCATGTGGTTACCGACAGTACATTGAAGGCTAAGTATCTGGACCCATTTCAAAAAGGTCAGGTAATTGAACTCATTGTCAAGCCGAAACAGCACGAGTCATTTCAGACCTACTATCTGACGTACAAAGATGGGCAGTATGCGATGCTAGGCAAGTCGAGACAGTATGCCAACCCCGCAGAATTAGAAATTAAGTTTGGCACCAATAAGGTTTCAGCGACGATCGATTTTACCGAAGCGGCTCTATTTCCTGCCTTTATTAGTGACATGGGCGAAGAATTGACACGAGGCGCCGATCACTCCTATGCTTTCGTAGGTTTTGAAAATGGAAAATTCCAGTTGGAAGGTATTCAATACGGCGACCATTTGACAGCTCGGATTATTGACATGGGCTCTGCTGAGGCACAGCATATATTGAACAATGGAATCCTCAAAGATTATCAAGATCAAGAGAACTTTTATTATAAGCAACCTTTTATGGCTTTTACCTATGCAGGGACGCCGGTGCAGATGGTTGTAGATCCATTTAACTCATCGGTATGGATATTTCATTCGCAATACAGAGACATCTTTGATTACGTAACGAATTCACCGATATATCAACCTATGGGTTCTGAAGGCGTACTATACAGTACCTCTGCCTTGGGCGACACTTTGATTTTCAATCGCGAAATCACCTTAGTCGAGAAACTGAAAGTTAAAGGACTTATTTGGAACAAAGAAAGAACGCAATACACCGCATGGGTTTCGGAAGGAAATGCGACGAGAAACGAAAACCTCCAATTATCAAAATATCCATTCTATAGTTATACCGAAATTGGCGCATTTATAACCTCGGAGTTCATGACGCGCAAGTTTTACCTAGAAGAAGCAGATGCTAAAATGAAATTGATATACGAGGTTGTTTCCAAGCTTAAGATCCCTCAAAACATGAAGATAGACCTTACTCGATTGGCCAATGATCCATCATACAGCAAAGATTGGACGCCGAGGATGAAAACTAAGTTGCTGGCATTAGTCGACAAGATCAATCAACAAAATGCGCCAATGAAAGTGAGTTCCTTCGATATTAAAGCAATACATAGTTTTGCTGATTTGGGTGGTTTTGTATTGGATACGCATATTGGAATTGCTAATCAATACAAGTTTGAGTTGCGCAATGGTGAGCAAGTAGACTCAATCAGCTATGCAAGTAACCTACTGGCGCTCAACTTCCTCAACAGCACGAATGTTATCGGATTTATCAATCCGAAGTCTGAGAAAATTACCATGCCTGCAGCAAACAAACTATCGCCTAGGCTTAAGAATATCTGGCCTGATTTTGTGGATTTCTTAGCACCATTTGACGAGGCCGTTATCCACATGAATTTCTTGCCTCCAGCGGCAGGTGAGGAATACCCACGTATAAAAATGCATAGTGCAAAAACTGGCGATATATTGATTGGATCTGGCTATCCAAAACCCTAAAATGCTCATAGACTTCATAATGTAATAATCGCTTAAGATTGCCCAGGTTCTCAAAGCCTAGGCATCTTCTTTTTTAGCAACCATATCCTTCGAAATTTCGTGAATTCGCAGAAAACTGTATATTTAGAATCCTAAGAAAATTTTCGAAAATGGAAGAGATTAAACAAATCCCAGAATTAACAGCAGAAGAAATTAGAGTTTTAGGTTCTTTAATGGAAAAATCTAAGACAACTCCAGAATATTATCCGATGACGCTTAATGCATTGCAGACAGCCTGCAATCAAAAGACATCTAGAAAGCCGGTAGTACAATACGATGAAAGCACCGTTATTTCAGCTCTTGATAGCTTGAAAAGAAAAGGCTTGATTTCTACCGTCGTTGGTGGTGGCAGCCGTGTAACCAAATACAAACATAACTTAGCCATTCAATTTCCATTACTGCCACAGGAAGTTGCGGTTTTATGTTTACTCTTTTTACGCGGTCCGTTGACGGGTGGAGAGATTAACAGCAATTCAGGCAGGCTTTATGATTTTGAATCATTGGAAGATGTTCAAGAGCTATTGAATAAACTTGCTGAAGAAGAGCCTAAATATATCCAGCAATTATCAAAACGTCCAGGACAAAAGGAAGCGCGCTATGTACATTTATTCAGTCCATTTGACGAAGCAAGGTTTGAAGATACATCCAGCACAAGCGACTCGCCCGCCGCGACCAGTAAGATTGCAGCTTTGGAAGAACGCGTTGAATCTTTAGAGGACCAACTCAGCAAATTGCAAGCAGCATTCGATAAATTAATGGAAGAACTAACTTAAGCTGATGATGAAAAAGCTTCTTTTTACTGCACTTTTTGCAACTAGCCTCCTAAGCGCTCAGGCACAACATTTCCAGAATCTCGTGAAAGACATTCCTTCGAGTTTTAGAGGCCTGGAAACCTATAAGGAAAATGTAGTATGGGTAAGTGGCAGCAAAGGTACCGTGGGCAAATCCACCGACGCAGGCAAGACATGGTCTTGGGTGAGTCCGAAAGGCTATGAAAATATGGACTTTCGAGATATCGAAGTTTTTTCCGCCAAGGAAGCCATCATTGTCAGTGCAGGTAGTCCGGCAGTCGTATTACGAACTACGGATGGCGGAAAGACTTGGAAAGAAGTGTATAGAGACGACCGCGCTGAGATTTTCTTAGATGGCATTGATTTTAACGGCAAGACCGGATTTATATATGGCGACCCTATCGATGGATCTTTTCAGCTATTAAAGTCCACAAACAAAGGGAAAACATGGAAAGACGTTAGCAATCATATTTTTTTGTTAGCGGAAGAAGGCGAAGCTGGCTTTGCCGCAAGTGGTTCAGGAATTCAAGTCTTTCACAACTTAGTGTATCTCGCCTCTGGCGGAAGATACAGTTCATTTTACAAACGCAATGAAAAAGAAAACAGCCTGGATGTGGTTGATGTTCCGATATGGTCTGGCGACGCGACAACCGGCGTTTTCTCGCTAGACTTCTGGGATCAGAATACTGGAGTGCTGGTAGGTGGCAACTACAGTATGGAGAAGGACAATAGAAACAATATCTTGTTGACTACGAATGCTGGACGCTCATGGACGAAGCCTTCCAGTCCAGTTGCTGGTTATCGCTCTAGTGTAAAATATATAAACAAAAATGTCCTAGTAGCAACCGGCACATCCGGAACAGATCTATCTACCGACGGCGGACAAAGCTGGCGAAATATATCGGAAGCAAGTTTCAATGTTGTCGCCAAGTCTAAATCAGGAAAACATATTTATTTGGCAGGGAGCAATGGAAACATCGAGCAACTGCGCATCGATTGAAAATAACACTTAGCCACATCTATTGAAAAAAGAACAGGTATTCGTTGCTTGATGACTTTTGAAAATAGACACGTTCATAAAAATCACCCGCAGAGGCTTTATCAATGCCCTTGCGGGTGTTTTTCTTTAATGGCTTTCCTATCGGCTAATTGACGATAGGTTTTTACCTGCATTTTATCTTTCAAAAAACTGGCTCCTATACCAGCCTGACCTTCTTCTGTCCACTTCCCTTTCAAAGCCCTTTTAAAACCAATGTATAACCCAATCAAACCCGTTCTGGAAGAGCTTTGATTAGGGTATATATGGGGTATGATTCGGGAAGCTGTCGACGGAGGTCAGAACCGACCACGAAGAGATGGTCAAAACAGCAAAATGGTGAAAATTCTTGATAGTGCTTGAAAAAAAATGGCCACAACAAACTAGGGCAAGTTTGATCGTGGCCATTAAAATCCTATGTCGTTAATCGTTGTTTTAGGAAGAGAGAATAACAGGATTTTTATGCTCAGATATTACCACAAAATTGTTTTGTCAATGTTTTCTACTTCCCACTCTTGCATCACTTGTCCGTTCGAGTCGTTCGGAACAGCAACCGCAGAACCTGCAGCTATACCTTCCTCCATCGCCAATACCACTAGCGATATTTTTGGAGCGACATACTGTTGCGTTCTTTTTTCAAGTACTGTGCCTTCAAAAAATTGGCTTAATAAGCCTTCATTGTAGTTGAAACCGGCTTTTGCTTCCGCTTCTGTGCCGAGATCCAACAGTTCTTTTTTATTTTTCATACCTTATAAATAGACCTTTCAAGATATGTAATAATACACATCAATTGCTTTACAAAAATGTTACATTATTTTAATATTAAGAGAATGACATTAGTCATAAATGCGAAATAAAAACAAATAATTACCTGTTTTCGATAGTTTATTTTAAATATTAGGGTATATTTTAAATTATTACAATATATTTAGCATTATGTTTGAATTTTCATTAGTACCTAAGTTTTATAGCAATCTACCAGAATTAGTACAGCATCCAACAAAAACCTTATAAATAGCTTCATAAGGTGCATTTTAGACAAATAATACCGAATTCGATTCAAAAATTCGTTACATAGGAAACTATGATATCTATTATGGAAAATATTTATTCCTATTAGGATTTAATATTACAACAAGTTGTACATTTATATTTTAAAAAAGCGCAACTTTTACAGAGAAAATTATAACATCGTGTTGTTCATTAGCAAGAAATTCTCCCACTCCTGTATAAAAACAGCAATTGCGATTAGTTTACAATCGCTTAGCGATATGGATGTGCCCAATTGGGTCTATACGCTCTTTTTAACAGATTTGTTGCCTCCGCATCATCTATGCATACTTTTTGTACTGGATCATATTGAACTGCTCTTCCTAGTTTCATCGAGATGTTAGCGAGGATGCAAGAGGCTGTGGAAATATGCCCCTGCTCTATATCGGCAACCGGTAAGTGATCTTTCTCGATAGCCGACAAGAGATTTTTCATATGTTGTCTGGTCGCCGGCGCCGAGTTCAACTCTATTCGCGGCTCTTTCAAATCTTCTGGAAATGCCTCTTTCTCCAAAACAACATCTTTTGCAATCTTCTCCCCTTTCATCGGTGTAAACTCATATTTCAGGGTGCTCCCCTTCAAAGTCCCCTTATCGCCGTAGAGGATAAATGCCCAAGGAAATTCAGGGTCAGTGGGCCGTCCCCAGGTCCTATGCTGCCAGACACAATTCAGATTATCATATTCGAAAATTGCGGTTTGAGTATCCGCTATATTGGCTTTCCCTTCTTTCTGCACATAGATACCGCCATTGGCATTTATTCGCTTTGGCCAACTTAAACCAAGCATCCAACGGACAGTATCAAACATATGCACACACATGTCGCCGGTTATGCCATTTCCATATTCCATAAACGATCGCCACCAACCGCCATGCGGGAGGTTATCATAAGGCCGTAAGGGTGCAGGTCCCGTCCATAACTCGTAATCGAGAAATTCAGGAACGGGTTTCACTTCGGGATTCGAATTATTCCGCATATGATAATAGCAACACATCTCGACATGCGAGATATTCCCCAATAGCCCCTTATCAACAATTTGCTCCTTTGCCTCTATCATATGTTCTGTACTTCGCCGCTGCGTCCCGATTTGGACCTTTCGATTTAAGCGGCGCGCTGTCGCTAAGATGGCTTCACCTTCTAACACATCAACAGAGATGGGTTTTTGTAAATAAACATGAGCACCGGCTTCCATTGCCGCGATAGCCTGCAGTGCATGCCAATGGTCGGGAGTTCCAATCAGAATCAAGTCGAACTGATGTGCAGAAAGCATCTCTCGATAATCAGAATAAGTTTTAGGTACTTGTTTTGATTTCTGTCGTTCGCTGATTAGCCGCGCTGCCTCTTCCAAATGTTTGCTATCTACATCACATACCGCTAATACTTCGACGTCTCGAACTTGTAAAAGACGGAACAAATCACTCTTTCCATACCATCCCGCACCGATTAGACCGACTTTACTCACCCCTTTGAATGTATTTGCCTTCAACAAGCCGGGTAATGCAGAAAGACTAAACAGGGCAGAACCAGCAACAATGAAATCGCGACGATTGAGAATTAAATTGTTCATAGGAAAAGGTTTACGATTATTCTAATATAATGAAAAATAACTACATTAGGGTACAGTTTACCATGCCTAATTATGTCCAGTACCCAACATTTTGACTCTCGTGAGTTTGAAACTCTATTTCAGCAATGGAATAGAAAGGTATATAATTACGCTTTATCGAAAACCAAATCGACCTATATTGCCGAGGAAACGGTGCAACGGGTATTCATCAAATTATGGCAAAACATAACGCAAAAAAACATCGCTAGCTCTATAGACGCTCAGATATTCACCATCACCCGTAGCATCTTGCTGGACATCGTTAAAGAAGAGTATCGACGAAAGCATGCTATGGAGAGCCTTCCAAAGCCAAGCTATGCCCCGAATAGTTTAGCCCAACTCGAATGGAAAGAAACTGAAGGAAAGGTTGAGCGGCTGATCGATCAACTACCGCCCATGCGGAAGCGTGTATTTAAATTAAGTCGATTTGAGCATCTTAATTACAAGGAGATAGCCGCACGACTTAATATTTCACCTCGCACCGTAGAAAACCATATTGCACTCGCCTTAAAAACCATCCGTAAATCTTTTTCTAACTTTCTCGCGCTACTGTTCTTTTTGAAGTTCCTATAGCGAATAATAAAGTTGAATAAAAATTAACTGACATTAGGGGTACCTGAAGTTTCCGTCGTATTCATTATAGTGATGACACGAGACCAATTTGAAAAATACCTCCAAGGCAAATGTAACAAGGAAGAATCGGCTGCGATTGAATGCTTCTTGGAAGAGAACGATTCCGATCTTGATGAATTCCTTTCCTCCAACGACTGGGATCTGACAAGCGATTTAAGATATGCAGAAGAGGATAAATTGAAAGTCCAAGTTATTTCAAGAATCGATTCTCAGCGCAAATCAAATAAACGCTCACTAGTAATGACTAATGCGGCTATCGCCGCTACTGTGTTGTTAGCTATTGGCATAGTCGTTCATCTCCAAAAAGAAAAGGAGCCTACTCTCCCACTTGCGCAGGAAAAATCTCCGAAAGCTGAATCAACGACAATGCCCGTTGGAAACCTCTTCTATATCAACTCGAGCAATGATGACATGGAAATTTATTGCAGTGACAGCTCCAGAATTTTGCTAGCAAAGGGATCTGAAATACGGTTTGCGGAAGACTTTGCCAGTTTAAAGGAGCGTAAAATAGAACTGAAAGGTAAAGCGACTTTCGAAGTACGAAAAGATAAAAACCGTCCATTTCGAGTTTTCTCCGACAAACTGATCACTACGGCTCTCGGCACCACCTTTATCGTCGATGAAATTTATGGAAAATCGACGCGCGTTCAACTGATCGAAGGTAAAATTGATATAATAGACAGGGATTTAAAAAGTGAAAAGCCCATCCAAAAGCTTTTTGAAAAATCCGGAGAAATCGTCGTTGATCATCTGCAACAGAAAATTGTCTCCGAGGTAAAAACCGTGAACAATGAATATGATCGAGAAGGTTTTTACAAGCAAGAACGCAGGAGACTTATCATTAAAAATATTCCAATAAAAGATTTATTAAACATTTTACAGCATAACTTTAATATTAAATTAAAAACAACATCCTACCTTGCGCCCAATTTCTATTTCAGTGGGACGTTCAAGGATACCCCAGATGCCTATGTAGATATCATCAAAGAAATCAACTATTTGCACAAAACGGACATCGTCGCATTGAAAAACTAAGTACAAACAAATATTAATTGATTATGAGTAATTATTTACACAAGAAAAAAGGAGTGCTGACAGCATTCCTGCTCCACTTTTCTCGGCCTAAGAGCACATGGGCCTTGCACATGGCACTTTGCGGCGCAATGAGCATGAGTGTTCAGGTCGGAATGGCACAAAGCACTGCTAGCGTAAATGGCGTCGTGAGAGATGGCAATGGAAACACGGTAGAAGGCGTGACAGTTATAATTGAAAACAAATCACAGTCGTTTAGACAGACTACCGTGACTAATGCTGCAGGAACGTTTAGCTTCAGTCAGATTCCAGATGGACGGGGCTATAGCTTTACCTTCAATTCCCTAGGCTATAGCTCGAAGACATTAAGCGACTATAACATCAAGGGCAACGACAAAGTATCGCTATCGGTGACATTAGAGTCGAGTGCTGAGAACCTGGAAGAGGTTGTAGTAACGGCTTTGGGTATCAAGCGCGACAAAAAAGCCCTGGGTTATACCGTTGCGGAGCTTAAAGGCGACGAGCTGACCAACGGCAAAGAAGCGAACGTTGCGAATGCCCTATCCGGTAAAGTTGCTGGTGTACAAGTAAGCCGTGCCGCTTCGGGTGCTGGTGGTTCTGCCAAGGTTGTCATCCGCGGGAATAACTCGCTGATCGGGAATAGCCAGCCGCTGTATGTGGTGGATGGTGTTCCGATCGACAATCAGAACCTATCTGCCCCTTCTCAATGGGGAGGAACCGATTATGGCGATGGTATTGGAAATATAAACCCGGATGACATCGAAAGCATGTCGGTATTAAAAGGACCTAACGCTGCGGCACTTTATGGTCAACGCGGTAGTAATGGTGTTATCCTGATTACCACGAAATCAGGAAAAGCCGGTAAAACAAACTTTAACTTCAATTCTGATTACTCGATCGGTACAGGACTGGTATTACCGGATTTTCAAAATGAATATGGGCAGGGTTTGAACGGAACATTTACCCACTTCCGTAAGGACGATGGCACTATCGTGTCGATGGCGGAAGCATTGGCGAACAACTACGCTGGTATTCCTAAAATGTCCGGCGGCCGCGACAGAACAACGCGTGCAAGCTGGGGAGCGCGTATGGAAGGGCAGCAATATGAAGATATGTATGGAAATGTCTTAGCTCTTAATCCCGCAGCAGATACATATAAAAGTTTCTTCCAAACCGAAAAACAATGGGTCAATAATTTAAGTGTGGATGGTGGAAATGAAAAAGTTAACTACCGTTTCTCTTATGCGAATACGAATGTCGACGGATATATCCCTACAAATACGTTAAACCGTAATAACTTCGGTCTTCGCTCGCAAGCAAAGATTACCGATAAGCTACATATTGACGTTAAAGCAAATTACATAATCCAACAAGCAGAGAATCGACCGACGGTTTCAGATGCAGCGGATAACCCTGCATACTTATTCATCAGTCAGCCTAGAAGTTTAAGCAATAGTATCGCTTCCAGCTACAAGTGGACAGCCGATGAGGTAAAAAAACAACTGGGCTTTTCCGGCGTTTTTGAAGGATTGGAAAAAACCTATGCAACGAATAGTTCGACGGCTAACCCCTTCTGGACAATCAATGAAAATCACAATGAAGATCGTCGCGATAGATTGATCGGGATGTTGAGACTATCCTACGATGTTATGCCATGGTTAAAATTATCGGCTACAGGCGGCACGGACTTCTATACAGATCAGCGTTTTAGATATCGTCCGATTAACACCTATCAAAGTTTAAATAGAAAAGGTGACATCCGTGAAGAAGTGATTCGTAGCAGAGAAGATAATTACGACTTCTTAGCAAGCTCTAATTTTGCAGCAAACGATGATATCAATCTAAGTTTCAACTTAGGAGCGAGTCATTTAAGCCGCTATCTCCGTTTAACAGGTAATACGGGAAATCAGTTTATTGTTCCGAACCTTTACGTTATCAACAATACAACGACTAACACGTATCTTTTTGATCTGATTGAGTCACAAATCAACTCCGCTTATATGTCGGGACAATTTGCGTTCCGCGATTATTGGTTTGTAGATTTCTCCGCACGTAACGACTGGTCTTCTACCCTGTCCAAAAAGAACAATTCCTTCTTCTACCCTTCTGTAAGTAGTAGTTTGGTATTAAGTGATGCTTTCAACTGGAAATCTTCGACTATGCCTTATGCTAAAATCAGAGCGTCTTGGGCGCAAGCCGGTAGTTCAGGGAATCCGTATCAGTTGACTGGTGCCTATAGTCTGAATCAGTACACCCATGGCAGTATTCCGATGGCGTCTTATACAGAGATCATTCCTGATCCGGACCTAAAGAATGAGTTGACCACCTCTATTGAGGCCGGTGCGGACTTTAGGTTCCTATCAAGCAGATTGTCGCTATCCTTTACTTACTATGAAGCACGTACGAAAAACCAAATCTTAGATGTTCCTATTTCGCCATCAAGCTTGTATGTTAAGAACAGAATCAATGCAGGTGAAATCTCCAATAAAGGCTTTGAATTTGTCGTATCGGGTACTCCTGTAAAAACGGAAAACTTCGAATGGACCAGTCAATTTAACTTTAACAGAAACCGCAATAAAGTAGAATCGCTTTATCCGGGGGTAGAAACTTTCTTATTAGCAACGGACAGAGGTATTAACGTCGTAGCCGAAGTTGGAAAACCTTTCGGGCAATTGATCGGTACGCAATTCGCATGGATAAAAGATGACGCTGGCAATAGATTGATCGATCCAAATACAGGTTTACCACTTCGCACATCCGGCCGCGTGGAAACGGATTTAGGCAATGCTCAACCGGATTGGATTGGCGGATTTTCCAATAACTTACGTTATAAAGGATTTGCATTACATGCATTGGTGGATATTCGCCAGGGTGGCATTATCTTCTCACAATCTAATCGCGAGCAGTTTATCTATGGTACTTCAAAGAAAACTTTGGAGGGTCGTGATGGAACTTATGTGGCTTCAGGGATGGTGGCTTCTCAGAACGGAAACGGCCAGTGGGTAAGCACCGGAGTAGAAAACAGGAAACAGGTAAATGCACAGGATTACTGGAACATGGTCGCCAGCGATAAGGAAGTCATGGTATCTGAAGAGATGATCAACGATATGAGCTATATCGCGATGCGTGAAATCAGCCTATCCTACAACCTTCCGAAGAGCTTCCTTCCGCATAAGGCAGTGAAGAACTTAAAGCTTGGAGTTTACGGAAGAAACCTATTCTATTTCCAACGAAAAACAGATGGATTCTCACCTGAATCGGCATCGTTTAACGTGCATAACTCATCGATTGGTATTGAGTCCACATCTCTTCCAATGATGCGAAACTTTGGAATTAATTTATCAATGGGCCTGTAAATCAACAAAAACAATGAAAACTCTAAAATATATCACCTATATAAGCATCGGCGCCCTATTGATGACATCGGCGTCATGTACTAAGGATTTCGAAAGAATAAACACCCCTCCGACTTCGGTTACCGAAGTCGACCCCGCACTCCTAATGGCCCGCGTATTACGTGATGGTACTTTTCAAGAATCTGGTGAGCTCCCAAACACTAAATTTGGTTCATGGATCCAACATTGGGCAGGCGGTCCGGTTGTCCCTGTTTCAAGATATTTTGAAGGTCCTGAAAACCTAATCTGGTCGCAGCATTATCAGTTATTTAGAAATATTGCACAAATTCGCGAAGAGCTCAAAGGTCTGGAAAATGATCCCGCAGGGAGAAGTAAACTGGCTATCGCGGAAATTTATGAGGTATTCCTTTTCCAACGTCTAACGGATCTTTTTGGAGATATCCCTTTCTCGGAAATTACAAAGTCGAGCACCGAAATTAACAGAACTCCAAAGTTCGACAAACAAGAGGACATCTATCCGGCTTTAATTCAGAAGTTAAATGCAGCATTGGGCAAATTAACGACAGGCGACGCCAGCTACGGCACTTCTGATTTCTTCTATGCTGGAAACATCGACAAATGGAAGAAATTTGGAAACTCCCTAAAGCTTCGCTTGGGAATGCGCATCCGTTATGCTAACGCGAGCTTAGCACAGCAAACAGTAACGGAAGCGATAGGTTCTAGCTACGGCTTATTAAGCAGCAACGCAGATAACGCCGCTGTTGCAACTTTCAACAATGCACAAGCTGAGAATCAAAATCCTATTTTAAGACAGTTGACAACAGGTAGTGCCGATTTAAGGTACCTCGCTAATACCTTAGTCGATAAATTAAAAGAGTATAACGACCCTCGCCTTCCTTTACTGGCAGAGCCCGTTACGATCAATGGAAACACAACCTATCAAGGGATCGGCGTTGCATTGACAGACAATCAGCTATCACAGTTGATTCGTGCGAACTACTCCACACCGAATAGAGCTACCTATTTCAGTCAAAGCTTCACACCAATTCCTGTATATGCTTTAACTTATTCGGACGTTTGTTTCTATAAAGCAGAAGCCGCTATCCTAGGATGGGGATTGAGCGCGGGGGATGTAGAGAGCAATTTCTTAAACGGAGTGAAAGCGGCGGCAGCATTGCCACCTTATAACCTTTCCACTCTTCCTGCGTCTTACGAGCAGAACGTCCTAGCTTTGACAGGACTATCAAACGATCAAAAGATGGAGAAAATAGCCACTCAAAAATGGATTCATCTATTTGGCCGTAATATGGAGGCATTCTCCGAGTGGCGACGAACAGGATACCCTCGCCTAACGGCTGGTCCAAATCCAGGTTCGACAAACGGACAAATTCCGCGTCGTGCCATCTATTCCAGCGATGAGTCAGAATTGAACAAAGCAAACTATGACGAAGCGGTCGGACGAATGAGCAATGGTGATTCCTTCCTTTCGAAAGTTTGGTGGGATAAACGATAAAACAATAAAGCCACTAGTTTTTGCTAGTGGCTTTTTGTTTATACTATGGAAAGATCTTCCGAAATTATCGAACAGAATAAGTCTTAATAGCTCCGTTATTCTCAGTTGGATTCCAACGAATCTGATCAGCTTTGCCATCTCCATTAATATCCTCGAAATAATAATTCGTAGTCTCTTTCTGCGAGGTTCCGCGCAAAGAATAAACCGGACTTTCAAATGTTGTACTCGTGCCTAAGTAAATGTTCGGCTCTCCTAAGTTGTTTGAAGCATTCCAATAGATCTTATCGGCTTTACCATCGCCGTTCACATCAGCAAAGTAGAATTTAGTACTTTCCAAACCGCTCGTTGCTCCTGCGTTAGAGTGATCAACAGATTTGGTGAACGTTCCGTCGCCATTGGAAAGGAATACCATAGCCTTTCCGCTATCTAAACTTGCTTGCCAACGAACTAAATCATTCTTACCATCCCCATTAATATCAGCAAAGTAATAGTTAGTTCTAGCTGTAGTGCTGCCCACATTGGAAGAGCTTTTCACAGAACCTGAGAAATTACCATCTCCGGTAGCTAAATAAACGCGAATATTTCCACCATCATGCGTAGAATTCCAATAGATCTTATCAGCCATTCCATCGCCATTGACATCGGAAAAGTAAAACTTCGTCGTTGTTCCAGCAGATGTACCTTCTGGATTGTCGATGGCCGTTGCAGAAAAACTGCCGTTGCTAGATGCTAAGTAAACCTGCGTTTTACCTGAAACCAAGCCCTTATTCCAACGAATTAAATCAGCTTTTTTGTCGCCATTCACGTCAGCGAAATAATAGTATGAATCGGCCGATGTAATTGCAGATGCGTCATGAACGATCGCTGTGCTCTGGAATCCGCCGCTACCATTTGCTAAATAAACCGAAACCTTGCCCCCATTAGCACCTGCATTCCAACTGATTTTATCTTTTTTTCCATCGCCATTGACGTCAGCAAAATAGTATTGATTTTTAGCATCGGTCGACGCTGGAGAAGCATCTTGCTTAGCCGCTCCAAAAATTGCTGGAATATATCGCGCGAACACTGGAAAATGGTCTGATGGCCACATTGTTTTGCCGTCCACGGTATATTTGTCTTTAACGATCTTGTAACTGCGGAAAGCTAAATCGCGCGTACTCATGACGTAGTCAATCTTCTTTGTTCCTATTCCTGTCCAGTTATGGAAGGTTGGATCTCCTTGCGATTCCATTAGCGCATCGACCATATTGAAGCCATCCGCGTTTTTGATCGTATTTATCTCGGTTGTGCCTGGGATAGCGTTAAAATCACCCAAACAGATAACAGGACGGCCACCGTGGTTTGCTTTAATACAATCTAATAAAATCTGAGCAAACTCTTTACGATATTCACCAGCATCAGCAGTGTGATACCAATGCGAGTTGATAACAAAGTATTCATTATTATTTTTCACATCCTTTAGAATTACCCACTTCGCGCTAGAGATAACAGTTCCTGCTACGAATTCCTTAATCAAATGGCCGGCATTAACTAAGGTAAATCTCGATTTCTTATAGAATATGGATTTTGGCGATCCGTTTGCAGCTCCCGTTTTATAAACCGCGTAACCCGCTTGATCCATTGCAGAGTTTACATACTCCTCCACATCGTTGTTCGCCAATTCCTGTACCCCTAGGATGTCCACCTCGTTATCATTCATTAGAGTTGTCAGTTTGCTCATCCGCTGTAGCTGCGTAAAAGGATCTGAGTTTGTTGGATTCCTTAGGTTAAAAGACATTACAGTAAATGACTCTTCTAACACTAAAGGATTTGGATTAATCACATTAGGCTCTTCAGGAGTCGTTGGTGTCTCTACCTCTTTCTTAGGTTGGACTGTGTTTTTTTCACATCCCATGGTACACAACAACAACGCTGTCGCCATAACTTTCCATAATCCGTTAGTTCCAAAGGTTTTAAATGGTGATTTTAGCATAATATAGTTTTATTTTCTTATTGGCTTGAAAAACATTATTTAAGCTTATTAAAGTTTATAAAACTAAATTATGAATATAATTGAATAGAAAAAACACTTTTGTAATATATTTCAACTCTTTATAAAAAATCTACTGCTGATACGATAAAACATTTTCCAAAAACTCACGTTTAAAAACTATCAACTTGATTTAAAAAATTGGCGAACATGACCTTAGAAGAACGTATAGATAATTTAGACAGACAATTTGGATTTATTGCTAATCCGGAAGACTTTGATTTTAATCTTTCTCCAGGAAGAATAGCATATAGAAATGAAGCGTTAAGAACGAAAAATAGAGATTTATACACTGCTTACTTAGCCGACCACTTTCCAAACGAAATGGCAGCGGAACTTAAGCGTTTTGATGAGATCCTTCCTAAACTTCGTCGGGTAACTAAAGAAGAGGCGGAAGATATCTTTCGCGAGAGAGGCATCAATCTGTTACAAGCGGATTTTAGTGCCAAAGATGAGGATTCAATCTTTAAGATGTTAAAAGTTGCTGACGAGGACTTAAATTGGCATTTAGAGGGCAGTGACACCGACCTATTGAATAACAAAGCTAGACCGAGCACCGTATTGAACAATCTTGAGCATTTATGGCTATTAATCGACTAATTTTAACGATAAAACAAATAGTCTTTCTATATTAATTCAATATTATCTACGAATTATAATAATAACAATAAATTATTGCTTAATTAAACATTTTGTACTACTTTTACTTTGTATTCAATCGATTGCTGCAAGATTTGAAGACTTCCCCTACAACTAATGAGTAACGCGCTGTTACGGGTATCTAAGAAAGAGCTGATAAAGCATCTTTGAAGATGCCTGTACATATTTTAATTAATGCAGATGATCACGATATCTATTATTTCCGTTGTAATTTTAGTTCTATACGTACTATTCAAAACAAAAATTATATGCTTTCATGTATGGACAAGCCGCATCGATAGCAAAGGCAAAACCGTTCGCTACTGTTCTAAATGTGGTCGAAAGGGTAAAAACGCACCACTCATACCATAAACTTCATTCTTCAATTTAATTATTATTCGCCTTTGATGAAGGCGAATGAATCATTGTATTGAATGTGTTTCATTTCAAAAATGGATATAGGAAACCCTGCAGAAGCTAATGCCCTCCGCAAATATGGTGAGGATGGTATTCAGATTTCTATTTTTCCGAATGATAATCTAGTTCAATAATTTTGAAAGTGTGATTTGTAAAGAATCTCCACGGAGGTTTTTCTCTACAATTGTTCCTTTATCATCAATCAACACATTTTGTGGAATTGCAATGATGCCATAATCAACTGCAGCGGCGCACTGTAATCCTTTCAAGTCCGAAACATGTATCCACGGTAGATCATCATCTTTAATAGCCTTCAACCAATCTGCTTTCCTACTATCCAATGAAACTGCGTAGATCTCGAAACCCTTATCCTTAAATTCAGCATATGCTTTCTTAAGGTTTGGATGCTCTGCTCGACAAGGCCCACACCAAGACGACCAAAACTCCAGTAACACATACTTCCCTTTAACTTCAGAAAGCTTCATCAAATTGCCGGTACTATCTGCAAGATTGACTTCGATCATAGGCTTTCCAACCCTCGTTTTTTTCGCAATCTCCAATCTATTGGACATTTCGCGACCTTCTTCTGAATCCTTTGCCTTTTGACCAAGGGCCGCTAAAAATGGAGAAAATTGTTTTACGTCAATAATGTAAGAACGCGCTTTTACCACGTCAAACGCCACTATGGACTCAGGATTGCGCTTCACAAAATCCAATTCGGCTAAATTAATCGCCGAACTCAGCTTTGCAACTGTAGCTAAATAGTCTTTCATTAATACACTATCTTTATTCGCCAGAACAGACCGATAGGTAGAAAAGACTGAATCCAATTCTTTGCGAAGACCGCCGATTTGTCCTTTTAATTGGACTGCCAAAGCGTGTTCAGTACCGGCAGTCACCTGCGCTTCCCGAATATCCTCATCGATTTCAATCAAGGCGTTTCCCGGCTCCAAGTAAAACTCTAAGTAGACATAGCGCTGAGCCTTATCATCGGAGATGAATTGTAGCGTGGCTTTCTGTACACTGGACACTTGGCCTTTGATCGTAAAATTACCATCAACAATATTGGCCGTGTCACTCAAATAATTTCCGTCATCCCCAGGATAGCCCAAACAAATTTTCGAGCGCCCCTCCGAGTGTTTTATTTTTCCTTTGACTATAAATTCTGCGGCGAACGCCGGTAGACACATAGCACACGCGATTGCTATAGAAAAAAACTTTAAATAATTCATATTCGTCGATTGCTTTAGGCTATAAAAACTCAACCCCTTAATAGTTATTCTAATATAAAGACAATACAACTACCATAAAACCAAAAATATGTTAAATATCATTTAAATTTTTATAACCCAAACATACATCCTTCCTCCAATTCCATTTCTTTAAACTTCATTTGCCGCCAAAGCATCGTTGCGAATGCAAAGAAAAGAAAAAGCTCTCTAATCAATTAGAGAGCTAATAACAACAATATAAAGAGTATAAAATTAGTCGTATTAAATTCCTTTGAACCAATCCTGAAACATAGGTCCAACAACTGGTATAGGATTAGTCTTCCCACTAAAAGCACCTAGAAGTCCGATGATCCACAGCACGAAAAGTATGGCAAAAACTACATAGATGATCATCGCACCTACCGATGGAATAAAGTTCAATAATCCGCTAAGAATCCCGATCACAAAGAGTCCCAAATTTTGACGTATATGAAATTTTACGAAAGGGTCTTGCTTGTCTTTATTCATGATAAAGGCTACTAAAAGCCCAATCCAAGTAATGTAAGCAATAATAGCAATAGTTTTGTTGTCTTGTAAGCCTGCTGTGTTAACTTTTAAATCATTCTTCTCCATGATTAGCGATATTTTAATTTTGTAAATTTTGCACCTTATCGATACGATCAAGTATCTTACGGTATAACAAAGCTACAGTTAATCATAGGGATATTTTATCCCTGAAATCAGGGTTTTTTAACTTATTCAAACTCCTTCCCTACCACAATCTTTAACATATCCTCATATCGCAGGTATTGTGCCGCTATGTCTCGCACTTCTTCTGCGCTTATTTGCTGAATGACGTCTGTGTAATAATGATAGTAATCCAAAGTCAAGCCCGAGAAATAAACAGATTTAAACTTATCTACATGGGAGAATACCGACTCCAGGCTGCCCAACATACTCCCGAGCATGTAGTTTCTGACAAGCTCCATCTCCTGCTCAGGAACCAGCTCTTGCTGCAAACGATCCATTTCTTTCTCTATCTCTGTCAGAGTATTCGCGGTGTATTCTACGCCTACTTCAGTGGCAATCGTGAAAAAACCCGCATGATTTAAATTCGCCACCGCGGATCCGATACTATAAGTATAACCTTTCTCTTCTCGGATATTGCTCATCAAGCGAGAACCGAAGTAGCCGCCCAATAAGGTATTCGTAAATTGCAATGCCGGATAATCCGGATGAGAACGTTGAATGCTGCGCTTTCCAAGGCGTATAGCAGACTGTAAAGCGGATGGCTTATCAATGAAACTATAAACCGGCAAAATAGGCTCTAATACAGGAAATCCATGTTCCTGAACCATTTCGCGATTTGTCCATTGTTGCTCGAAATACAATTTAAAATGAGCCAACACATCAGCCGTAATGTTACCTGACAAGAACAAAGTAGCATTGCTAGGCTGAATCTGCTTTTTATAAAGTGCGATAACCTGTTCGCGATCGAGGGCACCGAGCGACTCTTTCGTTAGGGATATCCCATAGCGTGTGTTTGGAAATAATTCATGGTAGAAACGTCTTCGAGCTAAGAAATCCGACTTTTCCATCGATATCTGCAGATTCTGCTTATTATTTCGGATATAGGTATTCAGTTCCTTTTCCGGAAAAATAGCGTCCGTCAAGACCTCGTGCACAATAGGTAGGATCGCATCAACATGCTTCCGAAGGGTATACAGAGTTAGAGCATTGTGATCAAAACTGTATTCAGGAACCAGATAGGCGCCGTAATAATCAATTTCTTCAGCGATGCGGGCGCTAGACAATTTTGAAGTCCCCTCTTTCAACAGATTACCCAATGCCACATTGGCAACAGGATTCTCATTGCCTTCAAATACATTTCGGAATACAAATTCCGCTTTGATCAGCTCTTGTTCAGGAGCAGGAAATACGAATACCTTCAGTCCGTTCGCAAAGTCGTATTGCTCTGGCTGCTGAAGGGTAATCTCATCGATGGCATGCAATGCCGGTGCAAGTTCTCTATTGATCATATTATGCCGACTTTTGTGCATGGTAAAATAATACAGATGAATTCTCTGCCCTAAATATCTCCTTTGCTACGCGCTGTATATCCGCTGCATCAACAGCAATATACTTCGCTATTTCTTTATTATAATTGTTGGCATCACCCAATAGCTCGTAAAATGCCAAGTTCATAGCCTTATCTAAAATGGATAATTCAGCAAACACCAAAGTTGACTCAATCTTGTTCTTTACTTTGTTTAGCTCATGATCCGTAACCAACTCATTTTTAAGCCTATTCAACTCTTCCCATATCGCACGCTCTGCTTCCTCCAGGCTTACCCCTTCGGATGGCTTTCCTTCCAACATCAACAGGTTCGAATCGATACTGCCAAGAATATAGCAATTGATTTCTGAGAACAAATGTCTCTCTTTAACCAAACTTCGATACAAACGCGACGAGCTACCTCTCGACAGAATATCGGTGATTAAATCAGCCGTTTGGTAATCCTTATGCAGTCTGTCGACCGTGTGAAACGCCATATAAAGACTGTCCACAGGCACTTCGGCAAAGACCTCTTCCTTGCGCGCGGCGAGCTGTAATGGCTCAGCAGGCAACTTACGTATAGGTTTCTGACCTCCCGGTATATCCCCAAACCATTTTTCAGCAAGTAACTTCACCTCCTCAGTCTTCACATCTCCAGTAACTACCATAATTGCATTACTTGGCAAGTAATATTTACTAAAGAAACTCTTTACGTCGGCAAGTGTAGCCTCTTCAATATGTTTGATTTCCTTCCCAATGGTCGCCCAACGATATGGATGTTCCTTATAAGCCATCGGACGCAGCTTCAACCAAACATCCCCATAAGGCTGATTTAGATAGCGTTGCTTGAATTCTTCAATCACCACCGATCGTTGCACTTCCAGACCTTGCTCGTTGAATGCCAGGCTCAGCATACGATCGCTTTCCAACCAAAAAGCAGTTTCTAGGTTAGAAGCCGGCAGCGTGATATAGTAGTTGGTGATATCATTTGAAGTAAAGGCATTGTTCTCGCCTCCCACTCGCTGTAAAGCCTGATCGAAACTAGGAATATGTACTGATCCGCTAAACATCAAATGCTCAAATAAATGTGCAAAGCCCGTTTTATCGGGCTGTTCGTCTCTAGCGCCCACGTCATATAAAATATTAACGCACGCCATTGGACTATGTGGGTCTTCATGTACGAGTACACGCAACCCATTTTTTAAAATGAATCTTTCAAAAGATACCATGAAATCTGCTTTAAGTATTATTTTACCCAGGAAATGTCTTTCTTCAATAGAGAAAGTGTTTTTTCCTCCAAGGAACCAGCCTCAGTTTTGAAATTATAAAACCAGTTGGCTTGCTCCGGCAAACTCATTAAGATGGACTCGATCCGTCCATTCGTTTCTAAACCAAACTTCGTACCCGCATCATAAACCAGATTGAACTCTACGTAACGACCGCGACGCAGTAACTGCCAGTTCTTTTCACGATCTGTATATTCCTGATGGCGATGTCTATTGACGATTTCAGTGTAGACGTTCGGAAATAAGCGCCCCAAATCACATGAAAAAGCAAATATATCTTCCTCAGAAATTCCTGCTTTCTCCGAAGTCAGCTTATCATAAAAGATACCGCCCACTCCCCTCGTTTCTTCACGATGCTTGATATAGAAATAATTGTCAGCCCAAGTTTTAAACTCCGGATAAAAATTTGGACTGTATTTATCGCATACGGATTTTAATTGCTCATGAAAATATTGCGCATCTTCTTCGACAACATAGTGTGGTGTCAAATCGATACCTCCGCCGAACCAACGAATTTGATCATTGAGCTCAAAGTAGCGGATATTCATATGGATGATAGGAACCCATGGATTATTCGGATGGATAACAATAGAAACGCCTGTCGCAAAAAACTGATCTTCTTCGACCCCAAAGGCCTTCTTGATCTGTGCAGGCAATTCGCCATGTACTGCGGAGAAATTGACTCCTCCTTTTTCCAAAATATCACCATGTTGGATCACACGCGTGCGACCGCCGCCGCCGCCATCACGTTCCCAATTCTCTTCTACAAAAACCGAAACCCCGTCCAACTTTTCTAAAGCCTGCGTAATCTCGTGCTGTATTTCTTTATATTTTTCAGCAATCTGCTCTTTTGTAATCATCTATGATAATTTATCTGCTAACTCTCTAACGGCTAAAATTGCTGACTTATTCTTATATAAGATATCGTACACCGTATTACAAATAGGCATTTGCAAATGGTGTCTGTTGATAATATCCTGAATGCAATCTGAAGCAAAATACCCTTCGGCAACCATATTCATTTCCAGTTGCGCAGACTTGACACTATAGCCCTTGCCGATCATCGTCCCGAAGGTCCGGTTACGGCTAAATTGTGAATAGGCTGTCACCAAAAGGTCGCCTAGATAGCCCGAATTATTGATCTCACGATCTTGCGGCTCTATCGCATCTACAAAATACTCCATCTCGCGGATAGCGTTGGAAATCAATACCGCCTGGAAATTATCGCCATATCCCAACCCATGGCAAATACCACCCGCTAAGGCGTAAATATTCTTTAAGACTGCACCATATTCTACACCAGTAGCGTCATTCGAAATAACGGTCTTGATATAATGCGTTTGAAAATACTGCGCAACAAATGCCGCATTTGCTGTATTCTTCGATGCAAAGGTTAAATAAGAAAGTTTCTCTAATGAAACCTCCTCCGCATGGCAAGGCCCACCGACGACAATAATATCGTCTGCCGAAACCGAATAACGATATACAAGATATTCGCCTACAATCTCTTTTAAAGAAGGAATGATTCCTTTAATTGCCGATACAATGATCTTACCCTGCATATCTTCTACCGTAACATCGGCCAAAGCATCTTCCAGATATGCTGCAGGTGTGTTTAGGATGATGATATCAGATTCTTGAATCACTTTTTTGGCGTCGATAAATAATCTGCTTTCAGGTAGCTTAATTTCAACTGCGCTTAAATAGGAAGGATTATGTTGATAGGATTTTATATAATTGATGTCTTCTTGCTTGCGGACCCACCAGTTTACTTGCTTATCTTTAGGGTTGTCCGTTAGCATCTTGATCATGGCGGTCGCCCAACTTCCACTACCAATTACACCAATATTCGTCTTTTGTTCACTCATTTCCTATAAATAAACAACAAAGATAGGCAATATATGCCTTTAGCACTAATGAAAAGCAAAATGCTCAGCGTCGGAAGCATCTAGTATTTGCCCGACTTCGCGTTAATGATGTGTGCAAGATGATGATTACAGTGCCATGCATAAATCCCAATATTCGTGCGGAGATCGATCAATTCACCTGTCTCCGGATGCTTGAAACATCGATTAAGATCTTCATTGCTCAAGCTTGCCAAAAGATGCGACCAGCGTTCGTGAATGCCATCCATTATCTTTAATGAGCTTTCGACAGGAAAATCCTTAGAATCTGCCAAAGCTGCCCATCGATCTTCCTGATAGGTTTTAATTGTGGGGGTGTCTTCAGTTAAAGCCAGTTTAAATCGAACAAAACTATTGATATGGCTATCTGCACAATGATTGATCAATTGAGTAATCGTCCAGCCATTTGGTCTATCGGTTTTATTAAAATCCTTTTTCGAGAGTGTAGCGATTTCATTACGTAATCGTTCCGGAAACTTTCGAATGCTTTCGATCCAAAGTGTTAGGGTTTGTTGATCAATTTGTGTCGGCCGAATAAATTTCCCGATGGGGTAACGAAGTTTGTCGATTTCTAAACTCATGAGAACGAAAAAAAATGCGCAATAGATTAATTCCTAATGAGCATTTCAATTTATTAATTATTCGTGGAAAATAAGAATGGAAATCGCCTAAAGCTTCATTCTATAAATCAATCCAAAAGAATATAAATTCTCAAACTTAGACTCCATCTTACTCTTATCTCTATAAAAAGTCGGTCTATACTGAAACGAGGCACTAATTCCCTTTGTTAATTCGTAGGATATCGGAAACCACAGACCAAAAGACTGGATATTCCTCCAATGCTGTTCAAATATACCCGGCTCGATACTCTTTGCCATCTTCGTCACATCCTCTTTCGGGAGAGGTCTCGTAGAGGCTAGCAGATTAAGCGTTTGCGGCTCCATTGGGTCCGGAAGACGAACCGTATAACCTTTACGATTGAAAACATAAGCTAAGCCATAGCCTAGATTAAACTTTTGAATTCTATGGTTATTGGACAGCGTCAGTTGATAGCTGAATTCCTTATTTGTTTTTTGTTCGAAAACAATAAACGGAGGCGGCAGCGGATAATTGGATAGTAAAAAAGAATGGGCCGAGAAATTAAGGTAAGTATTATTTCGGTAGAAGTGATTGATGCCTAGGCCGACACCAAAAAATCCTTCTTGCAATTCTCGGTATCCGTAGGGATCCTCGCGATGAAATAAATTCACGAACGGCATGTCCACTTGAAATTCCCATCTACCCTTCGGCAGTTTTTTTTCAAAGGTATAATATCCTTTGTTCGTATTGCTGGAATCTAAATAAATATGCGATGGATAGGTGAAGGGCTTAGGATTCGTAAAATCCACCAACATGCCAACCCCAAACTTCAAGGGGATATTGCTCCAAAAAGCAAAGGAATGCTTTTTATTGACAGCGTATGTGCGCATGCTCGTGTCCTGCAAGACCGAAAACTGCATCGTATCTTTTTTACGCTTAACCTCAAATGAAGCAATATTATCGACCGTTTTTACTGAACCTTCATTATAATAAACGGTAGCAGCCTGGGTGGTATGAACCTGAACTTTTTTGTAAGGACCGTTGAAAATACTTGCACAGGAAGTAGATAAGAGCACTATTAGTGCTGAAAGGAAAAACATCCGCATATAAAAAAGCAAAGATGTTAAATGAAACAAACTAAAACCATCGACCCTTGTTAAAAATAATTTCCTGAAAATAGAAAAATAATATCAACAATCGATTATGGAAATATTATTTCTTCAATAAATAACTTCAAAATTGCTATTCACATTAATCGACAGGAACGGCTATTTCGCTAATCGTGCACCCAGAAAAGCCATCGGAAGGTAAGCAAGTGTTAAATCAACAATGCTAAACCACAGAGGCGATGGAACCATAAAGATCATCGAAATACCGCCAAAAAGGAAGAAAAAACCAATAATCATCGCATAAAGCAATTTTGGTCCTGCACAGATCTTAGCAGCGACAAAAGCTCCAAACAATGTTCCTAGGGCATGCGCCAAAAATGGCATTAAAAAATGTTTAGGCTCGAACAAATGTAAACCAGCCTTTAATCCTTCCGCCGTCATCACATCCACCCCTTCTGGTGGAGCGATTACGGAAGAACTTATCTGAATAATTCCCCCATTAACCAAGCTACCCGCGACCAAACCAAGCACAATGGCTAGAATATTCCTTAAAACTGGATGCATAAATTTCATGTATTAGGTGTGTCAGGTAAAAATAAGGAAATCCTAGTATACAAAGACAAAAGCTTCCAAAAAGACAGCTGCGATAACTGACATCCTAACCAAACCCAATGTGCAACCCTATCAAACCCGCTCCGAAAGGGCTTTGATAGGGTTATGCATTGGGTCTGAAAGGGCTTTGAAAGGGAAGTATGCCGAGCAAGTTTGGATAAAGAGCTCACGGATCCCCAATTGAAACTTAAAAAAATGGAACATTGTGCCGCGAGATAGATTAAGACAGCGTAAATAAGAAATGCGGATATTACACCGCATTCAGATAAAATTCAGAGTGATAACGCAAATAGCTATTACAGCTTAAATTTTCTCTCTAAATCAAGTTGAAGGTTAGTCAATACATATTCATGTTCTTGCTCTACGCCCAATCGTTCCATCGGTTCCCAGTAAAAGCGTGGCGAAAGAATCGATGTATAGGTAGTAACGCGGGTCATTTTACATTTTCCCCCTTCGACTGCTTCGAAGTAATAGATTGCTTCCCTGAATCCCAACCAATTTCGTCCGACAAGCGTATAATCAATAACATCCATTTTCAAAAGCTTACCTGGCTCATAAGCGGTTACACGCTCGGTTATCGTTCCGCCCCCAAAGTCAGCGTTACTTAAACGTCCTCCTTTAAAATAGCATATTCGCTTTGCTCCAACTTCTTCTTTTTCCAGTATACATTTGATAGGAATCGGAAGATCCAGCTTTAACAAAAAGGGCTTCGGCGCATCTAGGGTATCGACCGATTTGATGGCTTCGAAAACTTGCTCTGGTGTATAGTCGTATATTCGACTGGAGCTGACCTCAATAATCTCTTCTTTGTTGACTTTGAAAAAATGCTCGACCGGTGCTGCAACTAGAAAGGGAATTAAAGGAACTAAAAGTACAGATAGTTTATTCGTATCCTTTATTTGGCTATATCGCTTAATTAATCGCATAATCACATAGCCTAATGCAATAAGCGGAGCGACAAGTGCCATAGCCATCACGATACAAATAACTCCAGACAAGCCGGGGATATAAATTAAAATCAACAACAAAATAGTCGTGACAATAGCACTAATCAAGGCGTATTTCCTAAATTTCATGGAGCCTATCGCAATTCCCAATACGATGGGAAGCAATACAAACAGAACATAGCTATAATCTGTTAGTCCAAGGAAAAGAAAGACGATTCCAGTTCCAATAAAGATGCTCGTCAGTAAAGCAGATAATCTGAAACTCTTGTCTTGCAAGATTTTTTTCATCGAAATGGGTTAATAATTAAATGGATTTTGAAGCTTAAATGGATCATTACAGTTTAAGCATCACAATAGACTTAAAAGTAGCAATTTGTTTTCATTACAGTTAGATTTTTTTTAATCCTGCTAATCTTTCTTTTAAGAAAAGAAATAGAGTATATTTAGTAATAATGTAATTCCAATTACTATGAGGCAATTTTAAGCTCTATAAAAAGAACTTAGATGAAACCAATGCAGTCCTTTTAAAATGGGATAAGGAAGCTAAAGAATCTGGCGTCCAGCAGGAATTTATTCTTCCCTCTATTAAAGATGAAGACCTAAAATATTTGGATAGTTTATAACGTGCCGAAACTATTCTGGAAAGCGTTGAGATTCGGGGATTCCAGAGTAGAAGTAATACCACGCATAATATAAAGCAATGATAAGTAGGATTACGATGGTTAACCAAATAATCGTAGACCTTAATCTTGTGTTTGTTTTCATGGCATTTTGGTTTATCCAATTAAACTAATACCCTCCTCTACCTCCTCTACAGTCGCCCAAAAGAGATTATAAACGATATATACAAGTACAATCCCTAAAACGATGATGATGATCCATATCAGCGTGCCGATAAAATTTTTGTCCTCCATCATAAAAGTTGAACAGTTAGTTTTTTTTTTGAAAAAATGTTTTTACTCAGGAGAATCCATGAGCAGAAATATTAGCATGATTATTCGCCCCAGGATATAAATAAGGAATGGATAGAGGAAAAACCACCTGAAATACCAGTATTGCCGCTTTCTGAATTTTGGAATCTTCATAATTAAAGAACAACTGCCATATAGAATCGTTGATTATGTTTCGCCTAACAAATTTATCTTTACCTAATATTTAGATGAGCCAACCCTCGCATGTTCTTAAGAAATATAACCACTCCTTAAAACTAAATTATTTTTCTATTAATATTAACATATTAATTTAGACAAAAACTTAAACCTCTCAATATCATGAATGTCAACCTTATACCCTATTATTCCAAATCCCTGTTGATTTGTGTGATCCTTGTTTCTATAATACTGACGCTAACGTCCTTATTTTATTCGTTCAATCCCAATGGTTTTCAACTATTGGGAATCTTCTTGCACATCCTCATGTTAGGCATGGCCCTATTAACCGCATTTAAACTGGTTGGCTTCACCATTGTCCACAAAAGGAAGGATAGAGATTGGAAATATCAGTTGGAACTTGAACGAACCATGGATATAGTTAATAATATTCGCCCCTTAGATTTAGTCGAGACGAAAGTTGATCTCAATGACTACCGTCGCTATCTTGTGTTTGCAAAAACTAAGGAAGACTTTCTCACCAATTTATCCGATCTCAACAAACTAATTTCCTGCTACTCGGATAGACTTTGGATCTTTATCGAGTTTCTAGATCAAAGACCGATCGATCAATCACAAAAAGCCCATCTATTTCAATACGTCAATAAAACCTTGTATCCAAGTGTTCGTGAAGTTGTCCAAATATTAGTTGAATTCCGAAAATCGAATGACAGCAAAGAGTTACTGCATTTATACGAAAAGTATCTGTTAGAAATCTATAATACTCACCTTCTACAGAATTCAACAAGCTTTTCGAATTGGAATGAAAAGATAAAACAGGCATTCCTAGAAGGCGTAAGTAGCGAGGACATGAAGAACTTTGAAATTTCATTAAGTGTGTTGGATGTTCAGTTAGAATGGATTCAACAAGCCGATAGAGGCGCGTTTTTTTATAATGTGAATACAGTTGCTTGAGGTTTAACTCGGATTATTAATGGACATCAAAAATTCCGAAGGATTAAAGAACTATTAATATGCGCTTTAATAAAAAAAGCCTTTCAATGATTTGAAAGGCTTTAAATAAGAAGTACGCCAATTAGGGTTCGAACCTAAGACCTACGGTTTAGAAAACCGTTGCTCTATCCAGCTGAGCTATTGGCGCTTTTATTTTGTGAAGCAAAAGTAGCTATTTGAGGGTAAAAAGCAAAATTTTTCACATAAATTTTATACAAGAGGTAATAAGTGATTGCTTTCCAACAACATAATTTACGATCCATGCCCCAAATGTTCAAAAAATGCCTTTAAGACTCCTTCAGTGCAATTATTATTAAAAATGATCTTTCAAAGTATATTATAGAATTGATGAGATTAAGGTTAAAATATTTTTTTAACAATAACCGCTTAAATATCAGTGTTATTAGCACTCTAAGGGCATTTTTGAGGATATTATTTTCACTTTTTATTTGGAGAACAGATCAGAATTTGTACTTTTGTCGCGGAGAGTTGGCAGAGTGGTCGAATGCGGCGGTCTTGAAAACCGTTAACTGTCACAGGTTCGGGGGTTCGAATCCCTCACTCTCCGCACAAAAAGCTTCAATCGAAAGATTGGAGCTTTTTTGCTATGTTAGGATTTGCCCACAACCATTTTTTCGGATCAAGCTGAATTCT
>NZ_DKLH01000044.1:0-13708 GCF_002455685.1 Sphingobacterium sp. UBA6645 | reverse complement strand
TGTTTAAACCAAAGGTTCAAACAAACTCTACCATCCTGTCAAAAAATCCGGAAAGAAAAGCTTCCCCACCCTAAGCCCCCTTCCCTTCCCAACATTTAATAATTTTTAACACCCCGCCAATCCCCAAAATCTTAACTTTACAGAAAATTAATACTCAATATTAACCGAATGGCAAATTTTCGTTTAACCCTATCTCTCCTATTTCTCCTAATTACTACAAATATCTACGCTCAATCATCTGCCCGACGGGAGATAAAAGAATATCAGGTCACTATTAAAACCCAAAAAGGTTCAGTAAAGGGGCTTCTGCAGCAAGTTAATGAGGAGTCTATCGATGTGATTACTTCGCGTGGAGCTCGTTCTGTTTCTGCCGCGGCTATTAAAGAAATTAAGATAAAATTCGATAAAAACCGTCATATACAAGTTTTCGAGGGGATGTCTGATACGGGAGTCGAGATGATCGCTATCTCTTTGGACGATGACCGCTCCAATATCCGTCGAGGTGAACTTGGAGCACCTATATATGATAACCCGGAAGACGAGCGAACTTTAACTGATGCTGCGGGTCAAGCTTTGTTGGGAACTGCAACCGTCGCAACCGCTCTAGCTGCAGACCAAGTTACACGTCTAATTTATAAACCTAGTATTGAAGCTTTTAAAGTAAACTACGAAGTAGAAAAGTTCAAAGACATTAGAAAGCAATTGGCTCTATATAGCATTGCGACGCAGGCATCGCCAAGCTACGCGAAGGAGCTTCAAGAGCAGCTACAGCAGACGTTGAAAGTAAAGAAAATGGATGTGAAAGATAATCCATTCCGCAATAAGGAATTGATTAAGAAAAGGTAGGGAATCCCTATATTTGCGTCAATGGAAATACTGGATCGCATTTTTAACATCCAATCGGACGAAGATTTTAACGCCTGCGCATTGGCTGTGTTTCAGCATCAGGCGGAGCATACCTTAATCTACACCCAATATCTACAGATATTGGGTGTGGAGCCGAAAAATGTTGACCATTATTCCAAGATTCCGTTTATGCCGATTCAATTTTTCAAATCACAGGAGATTATCAACGCGGGATCAGAAATTGAAGTTGTTTTTAGCAGTTCAGGCACTACCGGAATGATAACAAGTAAGCATCTGGTTGCTGATGTAAGCTTGTACGAACGAAGCTTTAGATTAGCTTTCGAACAGTTCTATGGCGATGTTAAGGATTTGGCGATTGTTGCCTTGCTCCCATCCTATTTAGAACGTTCGGGATCTTCATTGATTTACATGGTAGACGATTTAATCAAGCATTCGGAACAGGAAGAAAGCAATTATTTCCTCTACAATCATCAGGAACTTTTTGAGGTTCTACAGAAGCTAAAAGAAAAAGGTACCAAAACGGTGCTTTTTGGAGTTACTTATGCTCTTCTCGATTTTGTAGAACAATATAGCATTGAGTTTCCAGAGCTTATTATTATGGAAACCGGAGGCATGAAAGGCAAGCGTAAGGAGATGATCAGAGAGGAGCTGCACTCGATCCTAAAAGCTGGATTTGGTGTGACTGCAATTCATTCAGAATATGGGATGACGGAGTTATTATCACAAGGGTATTCTAGTGGCGAAGGATTGTTCAAAACACCTAATTGGATGAAAATTCTGATCCGCGACACCAATGATCCTTTGACCCTTCTGGACAATAAAAAAACAGGAGCAATAAATGTCATTGATTTAGCCAATTATTACTCCTGTTCGTTTATCGCAACCCAGGATTTAGGGAAGTTCCATCAAGATGGTTCGTTCGAGATCCTAGGACGTTTTGATAATTCTGATATTCGCGGCTGCAACTTGCTGGTGCAATAGCTTATTGTAAGCTAGGGTCCTCGAAGGTATTCCCTTGGTTTACATCACCCGTTTCATATCCTTTCTTGAACCAATAAGCACGTTGCTCCGAAGTACCATGCGTAAATGATTCCGGATGCGAGCTTCCTGTAGCCTGCTCTTGTATATGGTCATCACCTACCGCAGCGGCAGCACGCATACCCTCTACAATATCATCATAAGTTAACTGCACATCGGATTTCTTGGTTGCATGATGCGCCCAAACGCCCGCATAAAAGTCCGCCTGTAATTCCGTCATTACGGAAATCTTATTGTAATCGCGCTCGCTCATTTTCGCACGCATAGCATTTGTTTGGTTTAATACACCAAAGATATTTTGGATGTGGTGACCTACCTCATGGGCAATAACGTATGCAAGGGCAAACTCGCCTTTGGCGCCAAATCGATTATTCAACTCTTTGTTAAAGCTTAGATCCAGATAGATCTTTTGATCGCCCGGGCAATAGAAAGGTCCGAATTCCGAACGTCCTACTCCACAACCGCCTGTTTCGTAAGCTTCACGATAGATAGTTAATTTAGTCACCGGGTATGATTTTCCATTTTCGCGAAAAATAGCGCTCCATACATCCTCCGTACTGGTTAGAACAACTCCTGCAAACTCCACCAATCGATCCTCTTCGGGGGTCGACTGAAATTCGCCTTGTTCTGTGGCTACACCACCTTGTTGTTGCGCTTGATTTAATAACTCTGTAGGATCGCCACCCATTAGAAATCCGATAATCAATACGATTACCCCGCCAATTCCGCCTAGGGTTAATTTTTGTCCGCCGGACATTCCCCTGCGATCTTCTACATTTCCGCTATTGCGGCCGCCTTGCCATTTCATAAGTATAAATTTATTTTTTACAGTTTGTTTTTCTTCCTATACAAATTCTCTGCCACAACCCAATTCACTACACTAAGGTAATATACATTCCCCTCATTTAAAATGCTTATCTTTGAAACAAATACTTATTACCCAATTTTATGTTATTAGATGAATTAAAAAGTAGAAGTGAAAACAAGTGTGAATTGTGCAACTCTACTCAAGAACTCTCCGTTTATGAAGTCCCGCCGTTGGAAATCCCTAATCAAGATAACAGCATTTTAGTATGTTCTGTTTGCAAAGGACAGATTGAAAAAACGGAACAGATTGATCCTGAGCACTGGAAAGTCCTAGGCGATACCATGTGGTCTCCTTATTTACCGGTACAGGTGGTCGCTTGGCGTATGCTGAGCCGTTTGCGTAACGAAGCCTGGGCAGCTAACAATTTAGATATTTTATACCTTGATGATGATGCTATCGCATGGGCGAAGAAAACTGGCGACCATGAAGCAGAAGCGAATGTTGAATTTCACCAAGACGCTAATGGAACACGCCTCTTTGAAGGTGACACTGTGGTATTGGTCAAGACCTTAGACGTAAAAGGTTCTAGTATCTCGGCTAAATTAGGTACGGTAGTGAAGAACATTAGACTTGTTCCTGACAATACAGAGCAGATTGAAGGCAAGATTGAGGGGCAAACCATCGTTATACTTACAAAGTACTTAAGAAAGGGATAATAAATCCTGAAAAATAAAGAATATATGAAAAAAGCATTGTTCATCATTGGTTTATTAGCATCAGTACATTTCGGAATGGCACAGACAAAAGTCAGCGCTGAAGAAATGGAGAAGGTAATTGCTAAACCACAGACACAATTATGGGACGTTCGCACGCCTCAGGAATTTTCGGAGGGACATATTCCTAACGCAGTAAATGTGGATTGGAAGGATCAAGAGAACTTTAAGAAGCAATTGGCCAATCTAAAAAAAGATCAACCGGTTTATATTTATTGTTTAGGTGGTGGTCGCAGTAAGCAGGCATCTGAATTTCTAACGAAAGAAGGATACACGGTTTATGATTATTCTGGTGGCATGATGGATTGGCGAAAAGCGGATAAACCTGAGATAAAAACGAATAATACGAAGGAGCCTGCAGGAATGTCGAAAGCCGATTATGATCATGTAGTCAATTCTTCTAAAGTGGTTCTTGTTAATTTTTCAGCGGTTTGGTGTGGCCCATGTCAGCAATTAAAGCCAATCCTTCTTGATGTTGAGAAAAAACACAGCAACCAAGTGAAGTTGGTTAGAATCGATGCTGACAAGAACAGAGAATTAGCCAAAACATTAAAGGTTTCCGCAATACCGCAAATAAAGCTTTACAAGGATGGGAAGTTAGTTTGGGATAAAACGGGTGTGGCAACAGAATCGGAGATCGTAGCGCAGGTTAAAAAGGCAAATAACTAGTGAATCAACTTGCATTGGTCGCTGGCTCGATACTAGGTATTCTTGCTATCATACTAG
Source organism: Sphingobacterium sp. UBA6645 (assembly GCF_002455685.1). Taxonomy (NCBI): domain Bacteria; kingdom Pseudomonadati; phylum Bacteroidota; class Sphingobacteriia; order Sphingobacteriales; family Sphingobacteriaceae; genus Sphingobacterium; species Sphingobacterium sp. UBA6645. The sequence goes on along the minus strand of NZ_DKLH01000044.1, from coordinate 9,496 downwards.
GAGCATTCGGAGCACACGCTTTTAAGAAGATATTATCCGAAGAAAGATTAAGCTCTTTCGAAGTCGGCGTACGCTATCAGATGTATGCCGCAATTACGCTATTGATTATCGGCTACAACATGGATTTCTCCAGTACCAGCGACAACTGGGCCGTTTTCGGAATTCTATCCGGGTGTATCCTATTCTCCGGAAGCATTTATTTCCTGAGCTTCAAAGACATCTGGAAAGTGAATCTAAGATTTCTAGGCCCTATTACCCCTATCGGCGGATTGCTAATGATTGTTGGGTGGGTTATGATTCTTTTAAATAGTATTTAGATTAGATGTTAGATATTAGATTTAAGACTTTAGACTATTGGCGCCGAATATCGCAAATATAATTACTTAACTCTTTTTAATCTAGAGAAAAGTAGAACTAGTATTTCATTTCAAAGGTCTAATATCTAACGTCTTATATCTAATGTCTAATCAAGTTTCTTGTACCACTCCAAATAAAGCTCCAAGGCTTTTCTTTTACCGGCGTCTAGATGAAAATCGAGGTTTTCATTGAGGTAGACATGGTAATCGAAGTTGGGATAGGCAGGTAAGCCATCGATAACGTCGTCGGGTCTGGAGACGCCGTCGGCTAATGCGGCATTGAATTTCTGGCAAAAGGATTCTGGCAATTCTTTGTTGGATACCCATACGGCAAATGCGAATGGCAGTCCGGTCAATTCATACCAGTAATGCCCTAGGTCGTAGACGTAAGGAACTTCTTCTTTTTTGCCGAAGGTACGATCGCCAATTAATACATAAGCGTCGGCTTCGCGTTCGGTTAAGATTTCAACATCGTTTCGCTTCCAATATCGTTGTAGTAAGATACGCGCTAATCCGTTTGATGTCTTAGATTGCTTGTCCAACAAGAGGGTTTTGATCTCTTCGATGGGTTTATTGGAGAAAATAAAAACGGAATCAACGTAATCTTTAGTACCGATACAGTAGTCGCCAATAATATAATAGTTTGGCATATTTGCGAGCGCTGCTACAGGTATGATACCCATATCCGCTTCATCTTCCATAACTTTTCGAGCACATTCGCTCGGATAGTCAACAGAAAGATCAATATCATTAATAACATCTGAGTTCCTGATACCTTGCAGAAATGGCAACGTGTTGGTATAGGAAACGGCAGATACTCTAATTTTTTTCATTAATTAAATTTTCTAAATGCTTGGTGTTGTAGTAGTCTACAATACTGAACTCATCATCCTCATATTCAAGAACATAAAGAGCCGTATTCGTATGCGGGAAGTCATCCATATTGCAAACTGGAACATTCGTTAGATGGCACAGCATGATCCGCATAGCACGGCCGTGCATGCAGACTAACACCGTTTCTTCTTCCTTATTCGCCAGGATATGTGCGATTGCTTCTTTTTGACGCTGAACTAAGGTGTTCGGCGATTCGCCATCAACGATAGCAAGATCTAAGTCGTTATTGCGCCATGATCCTACAACCTCTTCGAAGCCTTTTAGGATATCTTCGGTCTGTTCCTGCCCTTCATAAATACCCCATGAAATCTCGTCCAGCCCCTCCAGCTCTTCCATTGGCACTCCCTGCGCAACAAAAGGTGCGACAGTTTGATGGGTTCTCAATAAAGTGGATGCGTATATTTTATCGAAAGGGATATGCTTATAAGCTTCGAAGAAAGCTTGGGCTTGCAATACGCCATTTTCATTGAGTGGCGAATTAACACCTCTGCCCTGCACTATTCCCTTTAAATTTAGATCTGTTTGCCCGTGTCGTATGAAATATATGGTCTTTTTCAATCCTACCCCTTTTTTACTGAAAGTTTCTGTATTCAATCGCCATCAAGAACTTTCATTCTTGTGGCCGTTTCGATGGAAATATGAATTTCTCTTAATTGACTACTGGTAAAGAATAATACTGCTTTTTAGGATTTTCCTCTTCAAACTGAACTTCATTGTAGTCGGTAACGACATTGTATAAAGTGTCACGCTCTATCGGATGACGTCCAACATGTTTGATCAATTCAACCAATTCTTTGGTGGACATGGCAGGGTTCTGCTCTTCAGCACCAGCCATACTATAGATCTTTGTTGTATCGTCTAACGTTCCGTCGATATCATCCACACCGAATGCTAATGAAAGCTGAGCCGTATTTCTAGAGATCATCGCCCAATACGCTTTGATATGTGGGAAGTTATCCATGTAAATTCGTGCAATTGCATAATTGCGTAAATCCTCAACAACCGATACCTCCGGAACATTCTCCATTTGGTTATCTTTATTTCTGAATTTCAATGGAATGAACGTTTGGAATCCGCCGGTTTTATCTTGCAGACTTCTTAAGCGCTCCATATGATCAACACGATGCCAGAACTCTTCAATATGTCCGTACAGCATGGTCGCATTTGTATGCATACCCAACTTATGCGCTTGTTCATGAATATCTAACCATTGCTCCGCGGTACATTTATCATGAGCAATCTTCTCACGCACTTCCGGGTGGAAGATTTCTGCACCACCGCCTGGCATAGAATCTAATCCGCAAGACTGCAGGTATTTCATGCCATCATAATGACTAAGCTTCGCTTTCTTGAAGATATAATAATATTCGACCGGTGTAAGACCTTTGATATGTAGATCAGGACGATGTTCTTTGCAGCGTTTAAAAAACTCAGCATAGAACTCCAGGTTTTGTTTTGGAACAACGCCACCAGTGATATGTACTTCCGTTACTGGCTCATTGTCGTATTTACGAACAATGTCCATCATACCGTCAACATCCATTTCCCAACCTTCGTCTCTATTCTTAATCAATCTTGAATAAGAACAGAACTTACAGTCGTAGACACATACGTTTGTTGGTTCAATATGAAAATTACGATTGAAATAGGTGATGTCGCCATGCTTTTTCTCTCGGATATAATTAGCTAATACACCAAGGTATCCTAATTCCGCATGTTCGTAAAGATAAACTCCCTCATCAAATGTAATACGCTGGTCGTTTAAAACCTTTTGCGCAATACTTTTTAGTTCTTCTGATAAATTTTTATCGTTCAATAAAAACGATAGCTTCTGTGTTGATTCCATTTCGCAGTCCTTACAATACAAATGTAGCAAAAACTACCCTAAAAAGCGATTGACCTAAGCCATTAAGCCTCAGCAAATTGCTGCATATCAATCAGTCGTTTATATAATCCATTCTGCGCAATAAGCTCAAAATGAGAGCCAGTTTCTGCAATTCTTCCACCTTCTAATACGATAATTTTGTCTGCATTTTGAATGGTGCTCAATCGATGCGCAATAACTACCGTTGTTCTGTTTTCCATAAGCTTGTACAGGGAGTCCTGTACTAAGCGTTCTGATTCGGTATCTAAGGCTGACGTCGCCTCATCTAACAGCATAATCGGTGGATTCTTAAGAACCGCACGCGCAATACAGATACGCTGTCTCTGACCACCAGATAGCTTGGAGCCTCTGTCGCCGATATTCGTTTGATAGCCTTGCTCTGTTGCCATGATAAACTCATGCGCATTCGCAATCTTTGCAGCCTTAATCACTTCCTCTTCCGTAGCGGAAGTGTTTGCAAATGCGATATTGTTGAAGATCGTATCGTTGAAAAGTATAGATTCTTGATTGACTACGCCAATTAGATGCCTTAATGAATCCTGGTTCAGGTCTCGCAAATCTGTGCCATCCATCTTGATGCTTCCGGAACTTACGTCCATGAAACGCGGAATAAGATCTACCAAGGTTGATTTCCCGCCACCGGAAGGACCAACGAGCGCAACAGTCTCTCCCTTTTGGATGCTGAGATTGATGTCGCGTAATACTTCTTTCTCTTCGTAGGAGAATGAAACTTGATCAAATTCGATTTTGTCGCTGAAGGAAGTAACCACTTTGGCGTTCGGTTTGTCTTCTACTAGGTTCTTCTCGTCAATTAACTGCAATACGCGTTCTCCTGCAGCAATACCGTTATGGATATTACTGAAAGCATCGGTCAATGCCTTCGCTGGACGCATCACTTGTGAGAAAATCGCAATATAGGCGATGAACTCCGATGCAGATAAGTCCCCATTTCCAGTAAGCACAAGATGACCGCCATATAATAGGATGATTGCAACCATCACAACACCTAATAATTCGGATACTGGAGATCCCATTTGCTGTCTACGAACCATACGGCGCATAATCGTAGCATAACGATCATTTTCTCCATTGAACTTCGCCTTTACATACTCTATCGCATTGAAAGATTTGATAATCTTCACCCCGCTTAGCGCTTCTTCCAAATAGGTAATCATATTTGCGTAGGTCTTCTGACCTTCCTGCGCCTGCGCTTTCAACGTTTTAACGATTCGTGAGATTATAAATGCTGAAAAAGGAATAACCAATAGGGAAAATAAAGTCAGCTTTGCAGAGATAATAAACAGCATGACCACATAGGCGATCAATTGCAGTGGTTCTTTAAAGGCAACCTGCAAAGTACTGGTAACCGAGAACTGCACCACCTGTACGTCCGATGCGATCTTAGAAATAATATCCCCTTTACGCTGATTCGAAAAGAATCCTAAATGTAGATTCATTACATTGTTGAAAACCGACTTTCTAAGATTCAATAAGGTATGGATTCTTAAGTTTTCCATTACCCTTTGAGAAAGGTATCGGAATAAATTAGAGATAAATACCGATGCGACGATTACCACACAGATGTATTTCAATGCTTCGTACGGACCTAGTCTATTGTTCAGGTCGTAGGCGAAGTAATTGAAATAACCCATCAAGTCGAATGTACCCGTTGGTTTTTCAACCACCTCAACAACAGCATCTTGGGCATTAAAAAGGGTATGGAGTAACGGAGCCAGCAATGCTAGATTGAGGGTACTGAACACCACCATAAAAACCGTACAGAGGAGGTATGGTATGGCGTATTTCTCAATAGGCTTCGCGAATGAAATTAATCTAAAGTATGTCTTCATGCAAAATACTAAGACTACAAATGTAAGAAATTTTGCAACCTTAGGCGTTTTTTGAATTTGATAGGGTAAAATTGTTGCAAACCTATGTCATAATATTCCACGGTCGGGCATTCAATTGACATAAACTTGCAACAAAGAGATTTAACTTAAAAATAGGGATTTACGAATGGAATGAACCATGTTCGTTTGCTGTAAATCAATGTTTATATAGGTTGGAGTTTTCCTTCGTCACAATATCAATAGGCATGTATTGTATGCGTGATATAGGGCGTTTGGAAATAAAATGTTCAAATAATGTAGCTAAAGCTTTATATCCAAGTTCAAGCGGTTTTTGACAAATCAGGAAGTCGATACCTCCCCTTTTCGACATAATCTATGTTTTTGCTGGTATAGTCATAGCCGATAAGAATGATATCGTTAATGGAATGTTCTTCAAAATAGCGTGCTACCCAATAAACCCAAGCATTCGTTACGAAAACAACGTCCAACTCATTCTGCTGCAGATACTGACCAAAATAGGCTTGGAAAATATCGTAACTATCGGCACTGACTTCGAGTTTAAGGATGTTCCATCCCGCCTCACTTTCGGCGAAAAAGCTTTCAAATCCTGCAAGACGATTGGTACTATGATCGATATTGCTGAATTCCCGCTGTATATTTAACACGAGAATTCGATCTCCCTTTTTTATAATGTATTGACACAAGTTTGCCGCTAGGCGTCCTGTTTGCCATTGATCGGGACCGATAAAGCTGAGTGGTTGTGACGACGGCAGGTCATTATTAATAAATAGATATTTTATCCTCCGCTCCTCACAACGCTTAACGAAGCGTTCTGCCTCGGATAGAAAGATTGGTGCTACGATGACAGCATCTAAGGTGTTCTCAAGAACCGATTCGGACATCTCCTTGAAATGCTCTCGGTCTTGCCGGTCGAACAGGAAGTAAGTAAGTTCTACGCCAAAGTCTCCTAACTCGTTCAATGCCGATTGTATCCCTAGCAGCGGAGCCCGCCAATAATCAGTTTCGACACACTCTCTAGGCATAAGAACCGCAAAACGATGAACTCGCTTCGATGCTAGTCGCTTCGCTAGAATATTCGGTTTGTAATCCATGTCTTTTATGATCGATTCGATTTTTTCTTTCGTCTTGAGCGCAACACCAACTCTATTATGCAATACACGATCAACTGTGGCGATAGATACGTTAGCCCTCCGAGCAATTTCTTTGACACCAGATAATTCCGTAGCTTTCATAGTTTTTAATTAATTTTTATGCTTTTGAAATTTATTTTTAACCAAAATAATAATTTTTAAGCAATTTAACCCTACACGAATTACACTTTAGTTAATTATATTATATTATTTAACACTAATATTACTAACCAACCGACTACTTTAACTGGAATTAACAATAAACTAACAATAGAAACAATTAGCATAATAACTTGCTCTAAATTAGTATTTGAAGAATGGAGAAAGGTTTTAAATAGAATTTTGAAATAAATAGGGCAAAAATGCTGTAATTATTTAATAGAAATGATTTATTGACAGTAAGATTTCCTAATTTTAACGCCAAATTAGCGTAAAAATGGAAATAGAAGTTGCGAAACGTCTCCAGCATACGGAAGAGTATTACTTTTCTAAAAAGCTGCGAGAGATCGACGAGATGAACAAGAACGGTGCGCAGGTTATCAACCTGGGTATCGGAAGTCCTGATTTGCCGCCTCATCCTGAAGTAATCCAAGTATTACAGGAGCAGGCAGCATTGTCCAACACGCATGGTTATCAAAGTTATAAAGGTGCTCCGGCACTACGACAAGCCATGGCAGATTGGTATAATCGATATTATCGCGTTTCGCTGAATCCTAATACGGAAATCCTCCCTTTAATGGGCTCAAAAGAGGGTATCGTTCATATTTGTATGACCTACCTTCAAGAGGGCGACCAGGCTTTAATTCCAAACCCGGGATACCCTGCCTATGCAAGCGCGGTTCGCATTGCCGGCGCTGAAACTATCCCTTACGAACTAAAGGCCGAGGAGAATTGGACACCAGATTTGGACACTTTAGAAAAAACCGATCTGTCCAAAGTAAAACTGATGTGGATTAACTATCCGCACATGCCGACGGGTGCTTTAGCCACTGCAGGTTTCTTTGAGAAAGTAATTGCATTCGGAAAAAAACACAACATATTGATCTGCCACGACAATCCATATAGTTTTATACTAAATGATCAGCCGCAAAGCATCCTTTCAGTAGACGGTGCATTAGATATTGCTATTGAGCTGAATTCGCTTAGCAAATCATCGAATATGGCGGGATGGCGTATTGGTATGCTGTCTGCAAAACAACAGCGCATAGACGAGATATTACGCTTTAAAAGCAATATGGACTCTGGTATGTTCCTCGCTACTCAACTTGCCGCAGCAAAAGCATTGCAACTGGATAAGTCATGGTACACCCAACTGAACGAGAGCTATAAAGAACGTCGTGAAAAAGTCTACCAGATCATGGACTTTTTAGGCTGTGAATACGATAAGAATCAGGTTGGCTTATTTGTTTGGGCAAAGGTCCCGACCAATTACGCAGACTCGTATGCATTAAGCGACGATATATTATATAACGCACAGGTATTTATTACCCCTGGCGGTATTTTTGGCTCTGCTGGCGAACAGTACATTCGGATTAGCCTTTGTGCTAAACCAGAAGTATTGGATCAAGCGATGGAAAGATTAAAAGCTAGGTTAGGCAAATAAGCCTACACTAGCGTAGTATGTTTTTATTATTCTGAATAAAATGAATATAGCAATTGTCGGAGTTGGTTTGATAGGTGGATCTATCGGCATTCGACTTAAAGAAACGAAGTTTTGCGAAAAACTGGTAGGTGTTGAAAGAAATGAAACCAATCAGAAAAAAGCATTACAATTAGGATTGGTTGATGAAATCCAATCATTAGAGGACGCATTAGAAAGCTGCAAAGTATTGATATTGACAGTGCCGGTCGATGCTATTATGGGGATACTCCCCGGTATGTTGGACAAGGTGACCGATCAGGTTATTATCGACATGGGATCAACGAAGTCAAATATCCTGCATTTGATTCAAGATCATCCAAACAGAGGTCGCTATGTAGCTGCTCACCCCATGGCGGGAACTGAATATTCGGGTCCTGAAGCTGCTATTCCAAACCTATTTAAAGATAAAATGATGGTTTATGTAGAAGCATTCAAATCGGATGAGGACGCCTTCGAAATCGCAGATAGTATAACGGATCAATTGGAAATGCAGACCTCCTTTATGAATGCTGAAGAGCATGATATGCACACTGCTTATGTTTCTCATATTTCGCACTTAACTTCTTTCGCATTGGCTTTAACTGTTCTTGAGAAAGAAAAGTCGCAGGGACGCATCTTTGAACTTGCAGGATCCGGATTCCAATCTACCGTACGTTTGGCTAAATCGTCGCCGGATATGTGGACTCCTATCTTCAAACAGAATCGAGCCAACGTATTGGAAGTATTGGAAGAACATATCAAGCAACTCCAGCACATTTACGACAAGATCGAGAAAGAGGATTACGACGCCGTACATAAATGGATTAAAAAATCAAATAAAATCAAACGCATAATCAAATAGTCATGTTGGAAAAGAAAACACTCAGCAATGAGCTCGTAAAGCTTATACCGATGATCAAAGAAGACTATGAATGGGTTTATGCAGCGGCATCCGACCCTAAGATATGGGAACAGCATCCGGATACTCGCCGCTACTCGCCTATAGGATTTACAAAATACTTCCAAAAGCTCATAGCGACCGATATCCCCTATCTAATTATCGATCAGAAAACCGAACAGGTAATCGGTGCGACTTCTTTCTATCAATTTAATGAGGAGGAAAAGTCGACCGCCATTGGTTATAGTTTCTTGAAAACAGAATATTGGGGCGGAGAGTATAATAAATCGATAAAGAAATTGATGATGGACTTCGCATTCGAGCAAGTCGATAAGGTGATTTTCCATGTCAGGAAAGGCAATTTACGCTCGCAAGCAGCACTTTCAAAGATCGGTGCTACGGAAGAGTTCGAATACCCAGCCGAAGACGGCACAGGGGTTCAGGTTCAATATTGCATCTTCAAAGAAGATTACTAGTAATCAAAAAGAAAAGAGGCTGAAAAAATCGAGGGCACTGAAAAAGCCTCAACTTTCTAATGAGACTTAAAGAAATGACTGAGTATAGGTTTTCCCCTACTCGGTCATTTTTGTTCAAAGGGTTTCTGGAAGTTTGTTTTTTATGAGCTTATTGAAGGTGTAAGCGACTAGGACTTGCTATTTGAGTTTTTAGCATCCCATCTAGGCTTTTTTGAGGCAATATCTCACCTTTTTATATCAATTTCAGGATTCTTTTCAGGTTTACGGTGAAGATGGCCATTGCGCCCTGCATTTCCATATTATGGATTCCATAAGCATCAGCTCTGCCATAGCCATGGACATTCTTGAGCTCACTGTTCTTGGCC
>NZ_DKLH01000046.1:0-19085 GCF_002455685.1 Sphingobacterium sp. UBA6645 | reverse complement strand
ACCCTTTCAAAGCCCTTTCACAACCCAATCAGAACCGCTCCTGAAGGGCTATGATTGGGTTGTGAAAGGACTATAAATTGGCAGTAATATATAGCAGCTATGCATGATCCTGCTCATCCTTGAATCCTTCCTTTCCTGGTTCAAAACAACCAACCTCCCTTAAAAGACAAATCAATCTCCCCTGAAAGACAAACCAACCTCCGTTAAAAAACAAAGTACCCTTACCACCCTAAAACAAAAAAGGAGCCTATGCAATATCTGCATAGGCTCCCATGATTGAGGTACTCAAATATTTTGTATAGAAACTAATCTAAATATGCATAGGTTATACCATCGCCACCACGGTCGGCATGTTCGTCTTCAAAGCGACTGACTTGATTGTATTTACGTAAATAATCGCGGATAAATCGTCTCAATATACCGTCTCCTTTTCCATGAATGATTTTTAAGGAGGGATAACCGATCATAACGGCTCTATCGAGCACCGTTTCAATCCTTTGGAGCGCATCTTCAGTTCGCATGCCGCGTACATCAACTTCTGGATGGAAATCAGCAACGCTCTCTGCAGAAATTGGGCGAGATTTTTTGACCGCCTTAGCTTTCTCTTTCCCACGCAACTTTTCGACTTTATTCTTTTTGACAACCGTGCGGAGATCGCCTAGTGCGAGAATTAAATTGTTTTTAGCAATTTCGATAACCTGCGCTTCATTTCCCGTCTCGACGATGCGGACCCAATCGCCAATCTCTATTGGCTCGTCCGACGCTACGACAGGCGCCGCCTTCGCTTGCTCCTTAGGCTTCTCTTTTAAAGAGTCTGATGCACGTTGTAGCCCAACACGTAAATCCTTGGTCTTTTCCTTATCAGCTTTCGCTTGCTTAATTTCTGAAATGGTATTTTCGACCAGCTTGTTCGCATTTTTAATAATCTGCCGAGCTTCCTCCTTCGCTTCCTTCAACAGGTTATGCCTGTTTTCATCCAAGTAGGTTTGCAGCTCTTTGACTTCCGATTGCTGATTTAAAAGTTCTTTCTCTCGCAAGGAAATCGCCGTTTTGGTATCATAAATCTCCTTCTTCTCGCGCTCGAGATCCACCAATAAAGTATCGACTTTCTTCTGTTGAACCCCGATTTTTTGTTTTGCCAGATGCAATACCTCTTTCGGTAGGCCTATATTCTGAGCGATCTCGAAAGCATAAGAGCTACCCGGCTTTCCGGTCTGTAATATATACAGGGGCTTCATTTGTTCGTTATCAAACAACATGGAAGCATTTTCTATTCCCGAAGTATTGCTGGCAAAGACCTTCAAGTTGGAATAATGCGTCGTAATGACGCCTCTGATTTCTTTCTTATTTAAGACCTCCAGCACAGCCTCTGCGATTGGACCGCCAAATTGCGGGTCGGTTCCTGTACCAAACTCATCAATCAGTACTAAAGTTCTGGCGCTTGCAAATTGCGTGAAATGCTTCATCTTCGAAAGATGGGCACTATAGGTACTTAAGTCGGAGTCAATGGATTGATCGTCCCCAATGTCGGCAAAAACCTGTTTAAATAGTCCCAATTTGGATGTAGGGTCGCATGGAATCAACAAGCCCGACTGGAACATCAATTGCAAGAGCCCTACGGTCTTCATACAAACAGATTTCCCTCCAGCATTTGGTCCGGAAACCAATAACACGCGATCTATCGCATCGATCTTTAAGTTTAACGGAACGACCGCTTGGTGCCCTTCCTGGCGCGCACTTAACGTTAATAAGGGGTGCTTTGCATTGACTAATCGGATTTCAGCTTCCTTAGACAATTCAGGCATCTCTGCATCGATATCCAACGCAAATAAGGCTTTGGCTCTGACAAAGTCTAGTTTGGTTAATAACCCATGATAGGCAAGCAATAAGGGAACATGCGGGCGCAAAGTACTCGTCAAATCGGTTAGGATCCGAATAACCTCACGTCTTCTTTCGAATTCAAGGTCCCGAACTTTATTGTTTAAATGAAACACTTCTTCAGGCTCGATATAAGCGGTTTGCCCAGTCGCGGACTCATCGTGAATCAATCCCTTGATCTTACGTTTATTCTCGGCAAGAATCGGGATACACAATCGACCATCGCGTATGGTTAAGCTGCCATCAGCAGTCCAACCGTTCTGTTGTGCCTGCTTATAGATGCTATCAATTCGTTTTCTGGCTTCCTGTTCGCTCTTGCTAATCTGTTGTGTTATCTCTAACAATAAGCGAGAAGCATTATCTTTCATCTTTCCGCGTTCATCGATCACCTGCTCTATACTCCGAACGATGCTTTTTTCAATCGGCAGATGTTCAAATAATAGCTCTAAATTGGGGTATTGTTGTTCGCGCTCGTTAAAATAGCGGATAATGGCATAGACGGTTCTCAGGGAAAGTAAGATTCGATAAAACTCATCTTCGAAGAGAAAAGCCCCTTCCACCTTTGCTTTTTCTATAATTGCTTTAATGGGATATATATGATCTACAGGCAGTGCCGCATCGTTCTGCAACAAGTTCTTAAACTCGTTTGCTTGACGCAAATAGCGATCGATCAACTCCAATTTTACTTGGGGCTGAATCTTGTCCACCATTTCTTTTGCAGCCTCACTTAGACATTTTTCCTTGATGAGTGCCTTTATATCTGTATATCCTAACTTATCTACTGCGTTCTTGGGGTAAATCATGTTTTAATTTGCTGTCTGTAAAGGCCTTCGCGGCTTTACGGGTTTTAATTGCGTACCATCGGGTGTGCGCAATGGTCGTCTTACATCGGTAGGTCGCCCATTTCCAACAGGCTTTAGTTCTTGTGGCTGAGCTTCCTGAGGTTCTGCTTCCTGAGGTTGTGCCTCTTGGGGTTGAACTGAATCGGTAACTGTCGGCAGTTGTTCCTCGGTTAAGGTCTGCGGCTGAACCGCTGCCCCTGGAACCTGCGTAGGTTTATCGTAAATATTGTTTTTCCAAATTAAATCCAATCCTGTTGGCGATAGCATACGACGAGTAATCTCTGCTATTCCGTATGGTAGTGTATCTGCTTTCGCATTCATCAAGGAATTCACTCTTCCCTGCCATCTCATATTCTGAAAATTTACAGTACGTATGCTATCAGAAAATATGGCATTACGGACAGAATCTTCTTTGATGAACGCATTCTCTTTTTCCTGCAACGATTTCACAACTCGATCATAGGTCTCGACCGACAAGGCCGGATCACCATAATAGTAATCTAGATTCTTTGTAAAAGATGCAGAGTCTAAACCATATTTGTTGAACAACTCATTATATAGCGGATCCATCACTTTCTTTGCACTATCAATAGGAATCGTAGTCAGGTAACCATCAAGCACATGCACCTCGCCAAGCAGTTCGACCATCGTGTCTTCTTTCAATATTCCACTAGGTAGCCCCTTCTTGCAGGAAGTGCTTATAAAAAACAACAGGATGAAACCAAATATTAATCGTTGCATTTTGTAAATTTGTACAAAAATACGCAAAAGCTTGCACATAGCTTTGTATAAAAATTCGAAGTGAATCCCAAAACATGATGAGCATTACATCCAACATACAGGAGTTGCACAAAGAACTTGATCCAATCGGAGTCAAATTAATTGCAATTTCGAAAACAAAACCCAACGAAGATATATTGGAAGCCTACGAAGCCGGCCAACGTGCCTTTGGTGAAAACCAAGTACAAGAGCTGGTAGCGAAACAAGAGTCCCTTCCTAAAGATATTGAATGGCACCTTGTAGGCCATCTGCAGACGAACAAAGTAAAATATATCGCGTCCTTCATCCATTTGATCCATTCCGTGGATTCTTTAAAGGTGTTGGAGGAGATTAATAAGCATGCCTTAAAGCACGATCGCGTTATCGACTGTCTATTACAGGTTTTTATCGCCGATGAGGACACCAAATTTGGACTAGACCATGCTGAGCTTATTGAATTGCTTCGCAGCGAGGAATTCGGCACTTTAAAAAATATTCGAATTCGAGGATTAATGGGTATTGCGAGCAATACTGAGAATGAACGAATTGTTAAGGAGGAATTCTACGAGCTCAAAATGTTGTTTGATGGCGTAAAAGCGACTTACTTCAGGAAAGATGACGCATTCGACACACTATCGATGGGTATGTCTTCCGATTATACTTTAGCAATCGAGCAGGGTAGCAACATGATTCGCTTGGGAAGTACAATCTTTGGAAAACGCGTGATAAAACATTATAAAAACAAATAAATGGAGCTAAAGATCCGTAGAGCAGAGCGCGCAGACTGCCCAAGGCTTTTAGAACTTATCAAAGAACTCGCTCGCTATGAACGGGCTCCCGATGAAGTAACGGTCAGTATGGAGGAATTCGAAGCGTCTGGATTTGGTGAGAACCCTGTCTGGGGCGCTTTTGTTGGCGAGCTTGATGGAGTAATTGTTGGAATGTCTCTCTATTACATTCGTTATTCCACTTGGAAAGGCCGAAGATTATATCTGGAAGACCTGATTGTAACAGAAGAGGTACGCGGAAAAGGCTTTGGAAAAGTACTATTAGACCATACAATAGCGTTTGCTAAAGCAGAAGGATATAGTGGAATGATGTGGCAGGTGCTCGATTGGAACGAACCGGCGATAAACTTCTACAAAAAATATGATACAACATTAGATGGGGAATGGATAAATGTTTCAATTGATTTTAAAAAACAGTAAACAAACAACGCTAGCATTAGCATTATTGGCATCGAGCATCGCAGCTTGCCAAAGCAACAAGGTCGAAAACACACGAATAAATCATAAGGGAAACAGCACTATCTCCCGTACCGACACACTAACTTATCAAAAACTAGAGGTAAAAAAAATAAGCCAATATTTTTCTGAAAACGAGGGCACTATCGATACAACCTTCGTCCGGGTGACCTATCCTCGATTTGAGGACAGTACAATGAACGAGCTAGTGACAGAGACGATTCTGCTGGAAGGTGAAGAGTCGATAGATCAATATGCGAATAACTTTATTGAAGGTTATGGGAATTTTATTGAGGAGAATGAGATCAGCTATAACCTATCCTGGTCGAAGATTACCGACGTGGATATCTTGTTGAATACACCGCAGCTATTGACCTTAAAAAACATGACTTACGAGTTCTCTGGAGGCGCTCATGGCAACACTTTTGAACTAATTAACGTATATGATATAGAAAATTATCAAAAACTGGCATTAAATACGTTTATTTCCGAAAATAAGATGAAAGAATTTACTAAAATTGCAGAGAAATTCTTTCGCGAAGAAGAAGGTTTATCCGATACTGCAAGTTTAGACAAGGCATATTTCTTCGAAAATGGAAAATTTTCCCTCGCTGCTAATTACGGCATAAATAAAGAGGGACTCTTCTTTCATTACAATCAATACGAAATTAAGCCCTATGCTGCCGGAACGACAACTATAGTTGTTCCATTTGACGCCATACAGGATGTATTAACCGAAACAGGAAAGAACTATATAAAGCAGGTAAAAGAGTATAATCATTCAACACAATAGCATAAATGCAAGTTTTTAAATTTGGAGGTGCCTCTGTAAAGAGTTCAGAAAATATCAAAAATGTAGTCTCCATTATCGAGAAATACAAAAACTCCGAACTACTAGTCGTTGTCTCGGCGATAGGAAAAACGACGGACAAGCTAGCCAGAATAACGGATAGCTATGTAAAGCGAAGCCCTGACGCCTTTACGCTCCTAGAGGAACTTAAAAATGAGCATTTCCAAATCTTAAACGAGCTTTTCGAAAACAAGTCCTTCCCTATTTTCGACGACATTGCTAACACCTTCGTTGAAATTGAATGGATATTGGAAGATGAGCCGCAAGACGATTATGATTATTTATTTGATCAAATCGTGTCTATCGGCGAGCTTTTATCGACGAAAATCATTGCCGGATACGGGCAATACATGGGCCTCCCTATCAAATGGGTCGACGCGAGAGACTATATCCTTACCGATAACACCTACCGCGAAGCGAATGTTGATTGGGTAAAAACTGAAGAAAAAATTCGTAAAGAAATCCCTTCTATCATTGATGAGCATATCATCGTTACGCAAGGCTATATTGGCTCTACCTCAGAAAACTTCACAACGACGTTAGGGCGTGAAGGCTCCGATTATTCTGCCGCAATCTTTGCAGCGAGCTTGAACGCGGAAAACATCACGATCTGGAAAGATGTGCAGGGTGTATTGAATGCTGACCCAAAATGGTTCGATCAAACCGAGCTTATTCCAGAACTATCCTATACCGACGCGATTGAATTGACCTATTATGGCGCAACTGTTATTCACCCGAAGACAATCAAGCCATTGCAGAACAAGAAAATCACGTTAAATGTGCGTTCATTTTTGAACCCTGAGGCTCCAGGAACCCAGATTAAAACAACGAATCAGACACTACCGGTACCTTCTTTTATTTTCAAGGTCAACCAGGTTTTCATCAACATCCAACCTCGAGATTTTTCTTTTATCGTAGAGGACAATTTAAGTTCCATCTTCAATGAATTCCACAAAAACCGCATCAAAATAAACATGATGCACAACTCCGCTATTAGCTTTAGCGTCAGTGTGGATGATACGGGAGAAAACGTATGGAACTTACTTGATCAATTAGAAAAACGATACAAGGTTTCCGTGGCTACAGGATTGGAATTGATTACGATTCGCTACTACAATCAAGAAACTATCAACCGTGTTTTGGTAAATAAGGAAATTATTCGCGAACTTAAGGATAGTTATACCTGCCAAATGCTGGTGAAAAACAAAGATGAATAAAGCAATTTTAGACAAAGAGGTTCAACATTTTATTAAAGCAAACCGCGAAAAATCGCCTACAGAAATTGCTTTAAAGAAGAGCCCTTTCTCTACCGTTTCTTCCGCAGAACTTGCCTCACAAATTGATGGATGGCAACGAAGCGTCCGCAAACTCCCTACCTGGGCGTTCAGTGATGGTATCTACTATCCTGACAAGCTCAATCTTGAACAGTGCTCTTCCGAGCATACCGCTCTTATCAAGCAGACTCTTATTAAGAAAGGCGCACGCGTTATTGATTTGACTGGAGGATTTAGCGTAGATAGTTGTTATTTGGCACAGGAAGCATCTGAAGTTATACATTGCGAACTCAATGCCAACCTTTCCGAGATTGTAGACTATAACGCAAAGATCCTTCGCGTACATAATCTACAATGTGTAGTTACCGACGGTATCAAGTACTTGCAAGAAAGCGAGGATGACGCATTTGATTATATCTATGTCGACCCCTCTAGGCGTGTGAATCAGGGGAAGGTGTTTCTACTGGAAGACTGCGAGCCAAATATCGTTGCGCATCAAGACTTGTTTTTCCAAAAAGCCCGAATTGTTATTGCCAAGCTCGCACCGCTCCTAGACATATCAACGGCATTGAGCAGCTTGAAGCATGTAAAATATGTATATGTGATCAGCTTAGATAACGACTGCAAGGAATTGCTCTTTATTCAAGAACGCGGGTATACTGGTGAAACGACAATCAAGGCTATCCGTCTCTTTCACGACCAATTACAAGATTTTGAATTTACCTATGCGGATGAGAGAGGAACGATCAGTCGCTTTTCAATGCCTCAACATTACCTCTATGATCCCGATGTCGCCATCAGTAAAGCCGGTGCATTCAAAATTGTAGGTAAGTCTTTTGGATTGGGCAAACTTCATCAGCATGCCCACCTGTATACATCCGACAACTTTATCCCAGAGTTCCCCGGACGCATCTTCGAAATCATCGAAGTAATCCCTTACGGCAACTTTAAAAAGAACAACCCATATCCCCAAGCCAATGTCGCGACCCGCAACTTCCCGGATAAGGTAGAACTGATACGGAAGAAGCTTAAAATCAAAGACGGGGGACAGAATTATTTATTCTTTACGACGGATATCAACAATAATTACATTGCCATAGCCTGCCGGCGTCTGCGATAAAATCCTACAATTCTATTACAATACCACATCAAATTTGCTATTATCTTTGAAGTTATGGAGCAGATAAAATATTCTCTTTTAGAATTAGCCAATGTGGGCAAGAATAAGACGATTGCACAATCAATTGAACGTGCTAAAATCGGTGCGGAAACCATCGATAAACTAGGCTATACGCGTATTTGGCTTGCCGAGCATCATAATATGGAATATGTTGCAAGCTCTGCCACTTCCGTATTGATCGGTCATATTGCTGCCCATACGCAGAATATCCGTGTTGGATCCGGTGGAGTTATGCTCCCCAATCATTCGCCATTAGTGATTGCGGAACAATTCGGTACGCTAGAAAGCATCTACCCGGGACGCATTGACTTAGGATTAGGACGAGCACCTGGCACTGACCAAGGGACTGCTATGGCATTACGAAGAAACAACATCAATACACAGTTTTATTTCCGCGACGATGTGCAAGCTTTACAACAGTATTTCAGTGATACAAATGCAACTGCAAAAGTCCGCGCATTCCCAGGCGAAGGTCTCGACGTACCTATCTGGATTTTAGGATCCAGTACAGACAGCGCTTACCTCGCTGCTGAATTAGGACTACCTTATGCATTTGCGGCGCATTTCGCACCTGCCATGTTAGAACAGGCAGCCATGATATATCGTATGCATTTCAAGCCCTCTGAGCAATTACAGGAACCTTATTTTATGGTATGTGTCAATGTCGTTGCCGCTGATAGCCAAGAAGAGGCAGAATTACTAGCAAACAGTGTCTATAATATGTTCGCCGGCATCATCACCAATCATCGAATGCCACTTTCGCCACCAACCGAGAAACCCATATATCATGGCATTCCGGAAATTGAACAGGCTGTTGCAGGCATGACGAAATGCACTTTTATTGGAACTAAAGACAAGATTGCAAAAGAATTAAAAAGCTTCGCTACTGAGTTGCACGCTAAAGAAATCATGATTACCAATAACATCTTTGACGATGCTAAACGACTTCATGCATTCGAGCTAATTGCGGATGCTTTTAAAGAAATGAATTAGCATTCCTATACCGAAAAAGATAATTAGGATAAGTCGGGTTTCCAGATAACGCGATATATTTATTATTATCCTATAACAATATATTTAACCGAGATATTAAAAATGTAAAACACAAAGAAGTGATGACTTCAACTTTTCTTTTACATTTTCTTTATTTTAGTTAATAACAAAGAGAGATAAGAAACAAATAAAACAATATTTGTTATAACATCTTTCTAAATAATTGAACCAATTACTGCTATTTAATCAAGGATAAATCTTTTTTATTACCATTTTAGTAAAGATTACTCAAAACAGAAAACAAAGTGTTTCTTATTTAATGGGAAAATTTATATTTTTAAAACAGCATCTATCCGCTAATTGTTATGAATAGCGAACGTTTGAGTATTATTTATCAAAAAATTACAGGACGAAACCTATGATTTGGAATTCATCGAGCTTAAACTCAGAACTTTTAAATTTACCTACCGAGCTTAAATCGTTTGTCAAATCTGTAAATCAGCTTCCGACCACCTCTCCTAGTGATTTCCATATCGCTATAGTTGGGGCAGGACCAAAAGGTTTCTATGCTTTAGATACATTCCAAGATCTAGCCAATAAAAGACTAGGTCAATCAACACACGGAAATCAAAAGATTCATATACACTGGTTTAATAATGATTATCATTTCGGAACTGGACCTAACTTCCATACCGATCTCCCTGAATATTTCCTGGTAAATAGGTATATCGCTGATATTACCTGCTGGGAAGAAGTTGTGAAGAGCGACATTCCACATCAGCTCTCCTTGATGCAATGGCTGAAAAAGCATTCCATATCAGGTAAAGAACCCGCATGGAATCACCTATGCACACGCGAATTATTGGGATATTATTTCATCGATGCTGTTCTAAGCATTATGAAAGAAGAAAACCCCATGCTTGAGATACACCTAGTAAAAGAACGTATTTGTGATCTTGATATCGGAGATGACAAATCAGTACTAACTTGCGCAAAAGGAAAGATACCCTTTCACTATGACTCCGTCATCTTGGCGACTGGGCACTCCTACGAAAGCACAAGCTTCTCGCATCTGAAACAGGACGCCAATGCATCTTACACGATTATTGACGAGGTATATCCGATTGAGCGACTAAGCGAGATTCCTGCGCGTGAAGACGTAGCAATTTATGGAACAGGCTTAACTTTTTTAGACGCTATGCTAGAATTGACTGAGGGCCGTGGAGGGATATTCTATAAAAAGGATGACGAATACCATTATCTCAGTTCGGGACATGAACCTATCATGTATCCGTTTTCTCGTCGGAACCTACCGAATATGCCAGTCAACGCTTATTCCAATTCCCATAAGCGGACGCTCGCATTTATGACGGACGAGTGGTTGGAAAACTTGCTTGCTCAGAACAGAAAGATTGACTTCATCAACGAGATTATTCCAATTCTAGATCTTGAAGTTAAATTCGCCTTCTATCCTCTTATTCCTGAATTCAAAGGGCTTGACAATGAAAGTATTCTAGCTTTTCTGCATGATGATAGTCAAGAGAAAATGTTTAGTCTTTTTGCTTTGGTCAATCCCATGTCCTACTCTAAGTTACCATTGGATACCAATTACCAAGAATTCATCTTAGATCTGAGCAATTACTGTCTGCAGATGACTGAATTTGGAGAATTCCACAGTCCTATGGCAGCAGCGACAGCCGCGTTAAGAGAAGCTTTTGAGCAAATTGTAAAAATAAATAATCAGGTAGGTTTTACCGCCAACTCACAAAAAGCGTTTGAAGACAGATGGTTTCCAAACATAAATCATCTAGCGTATGGCCCTCCACGTGAGGTGTCTGAAAAATTCTTCTGTTTGATGCGCGAAGGATTCGTCAAATTTATTTTTTCAGAAACTGCATCGGTTACACAAGCTGGTAATAAAATTCGATTGAAGAATAAATACATGGAAAAAGATTTTCAGTATTTGTTGAATGCGCGGATTCAAAAAGGCAATCTGCGGACAAAAAATCATCCCTTATATGATCGGATGCTGAGTAAAGGTATTATCAAGGAATGGATGAACGACCAGTTGTCAACAGGCAAGATTGCAATCGATAAAAATGGGAAACCGGTCGGACTGGATGAAAACCATAAAATCTATCTTTACGGAATACCAACTGAAGGTCAAGTTATTAGCAACGACACAATTTTAAGATCGCGAAACAACTTCGCTAAACCATGGGCAGACGACACGTTTGCAACTTTTGAAAAAAAATGTGCAGAACTAAAAGAACGAATGCTATAAATCGGTCATAATATTATCCTATACTACACTTAACACAATCTTAATACACTATTAATATTAACATCAAAGAGCCGCCTTATATTCGTATTAATAAAAATTAAAAGAAATGATTAAAGACGAAGTATTATTAGCAGAGATCAATACGATCCTAGTAGAATTTATGTATGATGGTGATGATTTTAATTCAGAAGAGGATTAAGATCCCACCTCATACCTACTTACCTCCCATCCACTAACCTACTATTTCCCCCAATAAACTTTCTAAAACTTAAAGCAAACATAAATGATATCTATCCTTTACTGCTTTGTGCCCTCGCCATCAGTCCAGTATCGTCCCTAACGAAAATTATATAATAATGATATATTTGCTAGGCTAACCATTAGAATTGAAGAGCAGCAGCAGATGAATACTGAAGAGATCAAATCCATTTTAAGAGACCTATTTGTACAAATCCCATCGGGGACAATACAAATGAGAGACGATAGAACAAAAATGAAATGGGATGCAAATATCGAATCTTTTTCACTTGCAAAATTCCCTGTCACCCAGCGCTTATATACGTTGTTATTAAACCATAACCCCAGCTCTTTCATCGGAATCAACAAACCGGTGGAAACGATAAGCTGGATTGATGCTGTTAATTTTTGCAATACACTTTCCAACCTTTTTCAACTTACCCCTTACTATAGCGTCGGCAAACTTGAAAACGAGCATGTTTCGATGAACATTGAGGCGGATGGGTTTAGACTACCGACTGAAGCAGAATGGGAATACTCCTGTAAAGCGGGGTTATTGAAATGTGTCAATGATTTGGACGCTATCGCTTGGTATAAAGAAAATTCGAATCGAACAACGCACGATGTCGGACTAAAATTGCCGAATGAATGGGGACTATACGATATGTTGGGAAATGTTTGGGAGTGGTGCTCTGATTTATACGATACGGAAATTTATGGCTCCTACCGCATTTTTCGAGGCGGAGGCTGGTGCGATGAAGCGCGAAGCGTTATGCCGACCACGAGGCGGCGAAGTCACCCGTTAAAATTTCAAATCGATGATTTAGGTTTTAGGATAGCGATCAATCAAAATATAGAAAGAATTTTTCATGAAAGCGGAACTGTTAGATTTTAAGATAGAATCGAACAATGAAATTTCTGCCCAGTTTTTAAAAAGGGAGATATTTTCTTTTCGAGATGCTGCAAAATTCATACAAAATTTGGATTATGGGCGAAATGCGGATAAAACCGACCTTAAAACAATTTTTACAGAAAATAGAGGAACCTGCAGCAGCAAACATGCCCTCCTGAAAACTTTAGCAGTCGAAAATGGTTTCTATGGTATACAGCTGACTATAGGAATATTCAGAATGAATGCTACAAATACACCGAAAATTAAGGATCGATTATTAAAATATGATATCGATTTTATTCCCGAAGCACATACCTACCTCAAATACAGGGGACAGTATTTTGATTTTACGAGAACAGGATCTTCCGCAAAAGACTTTATAGACGACCTTCTTTTTGAGGTGGAAATTGAGCCAAACGAGATTGGTGAAGAAAAAATAAGAATTCACCAAACCTACTTGAATAATTGGGTCAAGGACAATTCCGACTTAAAATATTCAGCAAAAGGAATATGGGCCATTAGAGAAGAATGTATTGAGGATCTATCCAATTAATTCGTAATTTCTAACAACTATGCAAAAACTATCGACACTAGTTTCATTCGCTATAATATTAGCTTTCACACAATGCAACTCCACGAGTAATTCCACAATAAACGGTTCTGACTCATACTCAGACTCCACCGCGCAACCTATTGATTCCCTCTCATCAATGGAAAACCCAAGTACGAACGTAGAAAACCAGCTCGACAGCCTTGTTGACGGCCATATTCTATTACCAGCAAGCTATCGCATATGGAAACCATCGGAAGCCATCAGCAGGATAATCGATAGCACCTGGCTAGCACTTTATAAAAATGGAGATCAATACTTTATCGGCAAGATTAACTATCAGATCGAACATGCAGCAGAAGAACCCTGCTCTGGCCTGCCAACTGAAACCATCGTACCAGAACACCAAACATATGCTTTCTTCAATCTGCGAGAAATGAAAGCTGGAGCGATCGATAGCATCTCGATCGAAAAACCCGTTTTGAATCCGAATGAAAGTTCCTGCTTTTCTTTCAATGGTAAAAAGTATAGCATTAAAGCCTCAGGTCGAGCTTTTGATGATCGCGATAAGAATGGCGTCGGCGTCTATAAGCTTGAGCTGTTTGAAGACGATCGATTTGCTCGCGTAATCCTCCAACAAGATCAGTATAACGATACACATACGGAAATACAGCTAATCGGAGACTTCGATAAGGATGGAAAACCAGACTTTTTATTTTCGAGCCCGCGGGACTATGAAGAAGAGCGCATAATCATCAATCTTTCCAATTCGCCCTATGCCTTTGAAGGAAACAGGCAATTCGATTGCTAATTATCATCCGTTCAATAAACTATGTTGACTTGCGGTAAAGATATTTCGAAAAACAATGTTAATCTCATGCTCTGCTTGCGAAGCACCAATACCCAATAGCGGAAACAAGTCGACTACTTGCAATCGCATATCTTTAACAAATTCGCGGGAGAAGTTTGCTAACTCCTGATAAGGATCGTTATTGCTATCGAAATCACTCACGAGGATATTCGACCAGATTGTATTCGCCAGCTCAAAAACGTGTTCTCTCCGCGCAAGAAAATCAGTCTGAATGGCATCTAGCATTCTGAATCTATCCTTGCTATATTGACTTGCCCAATTCGGATCTTTTGACTTTTCGAAAAAATACTTCTCCACTAAATCTAAAAATCGACGAAACATACCGACGTAATTGACTAATAAGGTAATCTCGGCGAATGGCATGAACGGGATGTCAAACAAAGGCGAATCCGATTTCTTTGCCGCGGGATCCAGCAAGAACGCATGATCCTTAGCAACCTTAATATTTTGCATCGAGAAACTATGGCTCGCTGTGCATTCCAATCCAAATGAGGTCCAATCATAATGGATCAGCACCTGATCTCGTGGCACGAAAAAGGAAGAAACCGCTTGCTCTCCATCCTCATTAAGCACCGGCACACCATGATCCAATAACTTCGCATTCAATGTAAAATGTGTTAAATGCGGAGAACCCGTTGCATATTGCCATTCACCCGTTAAGACATAATGCTCTCCATCCCAATTGGCAGTACCTGCAGCGCGGCCACTCCCACCCCAACAAACCTTAGGCTTACTGAAAAGATCCTTCGCTAAGACAGGCTCCAAGAAGCCGGCAAACATATTCGCGCCAGAGCAAAGCGTGATTGTCCAAGCATACCCTCCGTCTACATAAGCCAACTCTTCCAATAACTTCAAACCGTCAACCAGACCAGCCTCTAATCCTCCATATACCTTCGGAACCCACAAGTTGAACCATCGATTTTCATAGGCAAGATTTAAAGTAGCAGGTACTAATGATTTTGCCTTTATGGCCTCAGCCTGCCACTCTTTAATGATTAAGATTTGTTCTGGATTAAGCATGATAAAGTTTTTCTTGATTTCGCATAATAGACTGCCACTTCAGGTAGCCGAAGATAGCAACAATAAATAAAAAGGAGGTCAGTGCCGCAAATAGATATAAATCTTTATGAATGAGCAATGGGATAGCAAAAGCGTTGCTGATGTTCAACAATATCCAGTTCTCTATCTTTCGTTTCGCTAAGAGCCACATTCCGGCCCACGCAGTTGAGGATACCCAGGCATCCCAAATGGGAACATCGGAGTTGGTAAAATGATTCAATACCGAGTAAAGAATAATAAAACCGATAAACACGATACCTAAAACAATCCCCCAATCTTGCTTATCGCAGCGCGTGATAGGCTGCTCTCGCGCCTCCTTATTCGTCACCCAATACCACCATCCATAGACGCTCATCACCAGATAATACATGTTTAAAGCGATCTCTGCATAAAGCTTCGCACCGAAAAGCACATACATCCCAGTCAATATCCCGAGTATGCCGAAAAAATAGTTAGATACTTTATTGTTCCTCGAAAGAAGAACCTGAATGATACTGCAGACAACCGAGAATCGCTCCAGCGGAGTCGTTTGCAATAAAGCGTTCCATAAATCCATAAAAAAAACACCCATAAATTATGTCCTAAAACAAAACTTATGGATGTTATATTGCAACAAGATCCTTTATCCCTACGCCAGCATTACCTGGATCAGGTTTTACCAATTATGGTATTGGGTATAATCTCAGCCTATCCTAGCATAACCAGGAGAAGCACCCCATAAGTTTAATAAAATCTATTTATCTAAATTCAACAAACGGTGCGTACGCTCGCGTGTCGATTGACATAGCGCTGCATCATCGTTAAGTTTTTTACCCCAAGTCGGGATCATCTCACGCAATTTCTTACGATAAGAATCTGATTTCGCACGATCAGGGAAACATCTCTTCAACAAGTTGATCATGATAGCAACTGAAGTAGAAGCACCCGGAGAAGCTCCCAATAGCGCAGCGATAGAACCGTCGGCACTGGAAACTACTTCCGTTCCGAATTCTAAGATTCCGCCATGCTTAGGATCTTTCTTGATTACCTGAACACGCTGACCAGCCTTTTCAATCGCCCAATCCTCCATCTTCGCAGTTGGCATAAATTGCTTCAACGCGTCCAATTTATCCTGTGGCTTTTTCATCACTTCCGTGATCAAATATTTTGTTAACGGCAAGTTATCTAGGCCTGCAGATAACATCGGACGAATGTTCGATAATTTAATCGATGCAGGTAAATCGAAGTACGAACCTTTTTTCAAGAACTTAGTGGAGAAACCAGCATAAGGACCGAATAGTAAGGCTTGTTTTCCGTCTATATAACGTGTATCTAAGTGCGGTACAGACATCGGAGGAGCACCTACCGAAGCTTTACCGTAAACTTTTGCATGATGCGCTTTAATGATGTCCTCATTTGTACATCTCAACCATTGTCCGCCTACTGGGAAACCACCATAGCCTTTGGCTTCAGGTATACCCGATTTTTCTAATAATAATAAGGAGTGACCGCCAGCACCGATGAAAACAAACTTCGCAAGAATCTCACGCTTCTCACCCGTTGCCAAATCTTTCACCTCAACTTCCCAACGACCATCATCCTCACGATCAATATCTTTCACTTCTTGATTCAATGAAAGCTTGATGTTATCTTTTCCATCTAAGTAAGAAACCAAATCTCTCGTCAAAGCGCCAAAATTAACATCGGTACCGATGTCCATCTTTGTCGCTGCAACTTGTTCATTGCCATCTCTACCGTTCATCATCAACGGTACCCAGTCTTGCAACTGCTGTTTGTCTTCGGTATACTCCATACCTTTGAAAAGGTTATGTTGAGTCAATGTTTCAAATCTCGTTTTCAAGAAACGAACATCCTTTTCTCCAAAAACCGCCGACATATGTGGCACTTGGCGTATAAAATGACTTGGGTTCTTAATTATTCCTTTTTCAACTAGGTAAGACCAAAACTGCTTGGAAACCTCGTATTGCTCAGCGATACTGATCGCTTTGTCAATCTTAACAGAACCATCTGCTTGCTCCGGAGTATAGTTTAACTCACAAAGTGCGGAGTGTCCAGTTCCGGCGTTATTCCATGCGTCGGAGCTCTCTGCGGCAACAACATCAAGACGTTCCAAGATCTCGATATTAATATCCGGACTCAACTCGTTTATCAAGGTGCCCAGCGTAGCACTCATAATACCAGCACCAATCAAAACGACGTCTACTTCCGTTTTCTTAGTTTTCTTACCCATGTGATTTTTAAATGAGTTACAAAATTAATATTCGCATTATATATAAGCGAATAATTTTGTCAGAAACATATCAGATATTTGTGATTTTATCAAAAATACCCAATTACCATTAGCGATATGCACATTTTTGACCTCAAAAAATAAATCAACGCCTTCCTATTCATCAACATTTTTTGTATTATGCAGTTTATTTTCCACTTTTGTGGTTCATTAAGTAAGCATTTAATAAGAAATACATATGAAATTGTTAGCCGGAAAAACAGCCTTGGTAACGGGTGCATCAAAAGGAATAGGACGAAAAATCGCTGAAGTATTTGCTCAGCATGGCGCAAATGTTGCCTTCACTTATTTATCATCTGTTGAAAAAGGACAAGCCCTGGAACAAGAGCTTCAAGCTTCTGGAACCCAAGTAAAAGGCTATCGCTCGGATGCCTCGAAATTTGACGAAGCCGAGAAATTAATAAATGATATCGTTGCTGATTTCGGTGGTCTGGATATCGTAGTAAACAACGCTGGTATCACAAAAGACGGCTTATTAATGCGTATGACAGAAGAAAACTGGGATGATGTAATCAACATCAACCTAAAATCTGTATTCAACGTATCGAAAGCAGCTTCAAAAGTGATGATGAAGGCCCGCAAAGGTAGTATCATCAATATGAGTTCGGTAGTAGGTGTTCAAGGGAATGCGGGACAAGCAAACTACGCCGCTTCCAAAGCAGGTATCATCGGATTCTCAAAATCTCTGGCTAAAGAATTAGGTTCAAGAAATATCCGTACAAATGTTATTGCGCCAGGATTTATCCGCACAGAAATGACAGATGTATTAGATCCTAAGGTAGTGGAAGGATGGGAAGCTAACATCCCATTGAAACGTGCCGGAGAACCAGAAGATGTAGCAAACGCTTGCGTGTTCCTAGCATCTGACCTATCAGCATACGTAACTGGACAAGTGATTCCAGTGGATGGCGGAATGTTGTAAGAAATAGAGTTTTACAAATAAAATGATATAAAGCCCCGAAGTTCGGGGCTTTTTTTATGGGCTTTTTGTGGAAAATGTTGATTTGAAGAAGATAGGTGGGCTTTCTTGGAGTAAGGATGAGGGGGACGTTTTGTCTTGAAGCAGGAAGGGAAGGTCGTGTTGGTCTTGAACCAGGAAAGGAAGGATACAAGGATGGACAGGATCTTGTGGAAAGGATTTTTTTTGAACCAGGAAAGGAAGGTCGTGTTGGTCTTGAACCAGGAAAGGAAGGATACAAGGATGGACAGGATCAGGTTTAAGTATTAAGTATTCTAACAAGTACAATAAATGGTTGAGAGCGATTCGACTCTAACCCCTTACATAACCCTTTCAAAGCCCTTTCATAAGCGTATCAAAGCCGCTCGTGAGCAGGTTTGAATTGGGTTTAGATTGGTTATCATATGGGGCAAATCTGAACATTGTCAGACTACCTGCTTAATTTAAAAAGAATGAAGGAAAGTTAGAATCATACTCGAAAAGAACAGCAAATTGCCCGATACTGACCATCCTTACATCCTTCCTTTCCTGGTCAAACTAGATATTAGACATCAGACATTAGATATTAGACTCGATCCTGACCATCCTTGCATCCTTCCTTTCCTGGTTCAAGACCAACACGACCTTCCTTGCCTCGTCCAAGACAAAGATCCTGCCAATCCTTACATCCTTCCTTTCCTGGTATTCTAGGTTTTTGACATATGCAAATTTTCTTTAATATTTTTTCTATCACGCTGCATAATGATAATCTTCCCGATACATCTCCTTTCGTCCGATCAATGAAAACATGATCAGAATCAGCTTGAATTTCACATTGTTCAAGACCAACGGGTAAGCTTTGGTTGTGAGCTTCCGTTGCGCATATTCTCGGAGCGTCTTGTCATGTGTAATGGCAATCTTTGCCGCTTGGTTCAACTCCTGCTT
>NZ_DKLH01000001.1:0-41689 GCF_002455685.1 Sphingobacterium sp. UBA6645 | reverse complement strand
TTTTTAGACACCTTCTTTTCTGTTTATAAGTTTATTTCTTATAATATTTCATCACTTCTGGAATCATCGCTTGCAACTGTGCAATACGACGAGCATCGCTAGGGTGAGTACTTAACCACTCTGGTGGGTTTCCTGACTTACCTTGTGCCATTCTTTCCCAGAATTTGATAGATTCATTTGGATCATATCCTGCCATCGCCATAAGAATAAGACCTGCTTTATCTGCTGCTAATTCGTCGTTTCTGGAGAATCTTAATGAACCTACTTGATAGCCAATACCATACAATTGGTTGAAGATACCGATGTATTTGCTGTTAGACATAGCACCTGCGGCACCTAAAATCTGTGCTCCGTATTGTGCAGCCATGGCATTTGAATACTGAGAAACGGAGTGCTCTTCAATTGCGTGCGCAATTTCGTGCCCCATTACCGTTGCTAGTCCAGCATCATTCTTCGCTACCGGAAGGATACCGGTATAAACCGCTACTTTACCGCCTGGCATACACCATGCATTCACATCCGGGCTCTCGATCAAGTTAAACTCCCAGTTGAAGTTAAATTTATCTGCAAGTCCTAATTGTTTTAAGTACTGGTTTGCAGCCACGGCGATATTACTACCAACGCGTTTTACCTGGGTTGCTGCAGCAGTACCAGTAACTACTTTCGAGTTGTTTTTGCTTAAAAAGTCTTTATAGGCAAGTGCAGCTTGATCATTAATCTGTTGAGAATCTACCAATTTCAGGTATTTACGACCAGTGATTGCTGATGTTGCACATCCTGCAATCGACGCCCCCAACATTAACATGGCCGTATATTTAAAAATTCTTTTCATAAACGTTGTTATTAAGTTTACTCAATACAAATAATGTTTTACAAAGATTAAACAAAACTTGTACCCAAAAAGTTTAACCAGATGATTTTTTCTTGAATAAATATATTTTAGACTCTTTGCCTTTGAGTAGGCGTTCGATGTTCTTTTGATGAGTCACTAAAATCAAGGCACAGATAGCAATGCCGTACAACAAAACCGAAGGCACCGTGGTCTTGAAAATAAAGGCAATACTAAATGGAAAGGTAAATCCTGCTAGAATGGAACCTAGCGAAACGTAATGGAATATAAATAATACTAAAAGGAAGACAGTGACACAGCATAAGGCGGCCGGCCAATGTATTGCCAAAACCATCCCAAATAATGTTGCTACGCCCTTTCCTCCACGGAACCCCGCAAATATCGGGAACAAGTGTCCTAATACCGCAATAACGCCAAGTGCCAACTGAAAATTGACAAATTGTGGGGCATCGTGATTTCCAACCACGCTGCTATCTAACAAATAAGGTAAATTGGTTGCAGTCCAGCCCTTCAAGATGTCGACAAACATCACGACCGAGCCTGCTTTTTTTCCGAGAACACGAAATGTATTGGTTGCTCCAGCATTCCCACTACCATACTCTCTAACATCAACACCATAGAACGCTTGTCCAAACCAAACCGCCGTAGGGATTGATCCGAATAAATATGCTAATATGACTATTCCTACGAGATAGATTGAAATCATATACAGCAATTTACTAAATAAGTTTCGCTTTTAAGCTCAAATCCAGACTTTTAACCGAATGCGTAAGAGCTCCAACAGAGATGAAATCTACCCCTTGTTTTGCGTATTCTGCAATCGTATCGAGGGTGATTCCACCAGAAGCTTCAGTTACCAATTGACCGTTTACTAGATCAACCGCTTCCTTCACTTGTGCTGGTCTGAAGTTATCGAACATAACGCGATCGACTTTTCCGATCGCAATAACTTCCTTCAACTCCTCAAAGTTGCGAACCTCTACTTCGATAGGAATATCTAAGTTATGCTCGCTTTTATACGATAAAGCCGAGTTAACAGCAGCAGTAATGCCGCCAGCGTAGTCGACATGATTATCTTTTATGAGGATCATATCATACAACGCAAAACGATGGTTTACTCCTCCCCCTAATTCAACGGCTTTCTTTTCTAAGAAACGCAATAAGGGCGTTGTTTTGCGCGTGTCTAGAACGCGAGCTTTGGTACCCGCGATTGCAGCCACATACTTTGCGGTTTGTGTTGCAATACCAGACATACGTTGCATGACATTGAGAACTAAACGTTCTCCTTTGAGTATGGTATGGATAGCTCCTTTTAAGCGAAATGCGATATCTCCGTATTTCACCGCGTCGCCATCCTTTAAAAATATTTCGAAATGTAAGTTAGGATCAATGGCTAAAAATATTTCCTTAGCTACTTCAATACCGGCAATAATCCCCGATTCCTTAACTAATAGCTGAGCTTCACCTTGCTTTGTTTCATCAATAGTAGAAAGAGTGGTATAGTCTCCAGGCCCAACATCCTCTCTTATTGCGTCTTCAACAAATTGCAATAGCTTTTCTTTAAATTCTTTCTCCATTTATTAATGTAAAATTAAGCGAAGATGAATAAAAATTACTTTAAATAAAAGATAAATCCAATAAAATGTATGTTATTCAATTCTAAGTTCAGCGATTTGAGTCTCTCCCGAGATTTGGCTAAACTTTGTAAAAACCCGGTATGTACCGGACGATGTTTTTAATTGGTAAACGATATAAAAACTGTTATTCGTTCGCGAAGTCCGTTGCACTTGCTTAATCTCCGAAGTCTTATTGCTTTGAAAAAAATCGCTTAATAGCATCTCGGCCTGAAATTTTGAGTAATAGCCACCATCACTCTTAATCGACAAAGAAACATTCGAACCAAAATAGTTCGAAATCGCTTTCGCATTGTTCGATTTAAAAGCTTCCATTATCTCGTTTCCAACATCATTATAACTAATGGTAAAGGACAGTAATGGCAAAATAAGAAGGGCATAGCATATATATAATAATGGTCTGCAGCTTATTTTTAAATGATGTATCATGACTCTAAAAACTCCATTGATTGGAACTTCTCTAAATATATAAAAGTATATCGCTTTAAAATTCCAAATTTTACAACCAAAATTATGCCAATCATAATTATTTTCAACAAAATATAAGCTTAACCATCATAATTATAGTTTTCACCGCATTAATATTATATTTGTGTAATGAGTTCTGAGCAAAAAAGAGTAGCATTATTAATCCTGGATGGATTAGGCTACGGAAAAGATGACAATTCAAACGCTGTATTAGCTGCAAAAACTCCATACCTAGACTACTTACTAGCAACTTATCCAAATTCTAAACTGGAAGCCTCTGGTGAAGCCGTAGGTTTACCCGCAGGACAGATGGGTAACTCGGAGGTTGGACATATGAATCTTGGTGCAGGACGCACTGTTTACCAAGAGTTGGGCCGCATTAATAAAGCTGCAAACGAAGGGATATTCAATTCAGATTTAACATTAGAAAAAGCGTTTGACTACGCTAAGGAAAATAATAAAAAGGTACATTTCATCGGATTGCTATCTGATGGAGGGGTGCACTCACATATCTTACACTTAAAAGCGCTATGTGATGCTGCAAAGAATGCTGAACTAGGAAATGATCAGGTTTTCATACATGCTTTCTTAGATGGACGTGATACAGACCCTAATGGCGGTGTTGGCTATATGAGAGAGTTAAATCAGCATTTAGTGTCTTCGGTGGGTACCGTGGCTTCCGCCATAGGACGGTATTATGCAATGGACCGCGATAATCGTTGGGAGCGAGTGAAAGAAGCTTATGACTTACTTACAAAAGGATTGGGTACTCCCTCTACAGATATGGTTGCGTCGATTGAAGCTTCCTATGCCAATGAAGTAACTGATGAGTTCGTAAAGCCTATCGTTATGGTGAAACCAGACGGCACCCCTATCGCAACGATAGAAAATGGTGATGTGGTGATTTGCTATAACTTTAGAACAGACCGCGGCCGCGAAATCACGATCGCATTAACACAACAGGAATTTCCTGAATATAATATGCATCCTTTGGACTTATATTATGTGACGATGACATCATATGATGATACGTTCAAAGGTGTTAAAGTGATCTTCCAGAAAGATAACTTAACAAAAACTTTAGGAGAAACTTTATCCGCTCAGCACAAAACACAGGTTCGCATCGCCGAAACCGAAAAATATCCACATGTAACATTCTTTTTCTCCGGTGGACGCGAAGAGCAGTTTGAAGGGGAGTCTCGTATCTTGATTCCTTCGCCTAAGGTAGCCACCTACGACTTGCAACCGGAAATGAGCGCGCAGGGAATCGCTGATGCTATTTGTGAAGATATGCAGGTAAATCACCCTGATTTCATCTGTCTAAATTTTGCTAATCCAGATATGGTTGGCCATACAGGTGTATTCGAAGCGGTAGTGAAAGCTGTGGAGAAGGTAGACAGTGTGACGAAGCAAGTGGTAGATCAGGGGCTAAAAGAAGGATATTCTTTTATTATCCTTGCTGACCATGGAAACTCTGAATTTATGTTGAATGAGGATGGCTCTGTTAATACTGCACATACGACGAACTTAGTACCTTGCATTTTAATCGACAACGAGTACAAGCATATAAAGAATGGAAAACTGGGAGATGTCGCTCCTACAGTTCTCAAAATGATGAACTTGGAAATTCCATTAGAAATGAATGGTGATGTATTGGTTTACTAAGAACTTATCAAAAAAATTAGCATTGGCGACAGGCCTAGCATTCGCTTTGCATGCTTGTTCCTCCCCTGAATCTGAGCAAAAGGCAGATCAAAAGGCAGAGGTGTATTTTGATATTCCTAGTTTTATCCAAAACGAGATAGACTCACTGAAACAAGCTAATCCGAGCGTAAATAAAACAGTAACTAAGGATAAAGAGGAGGAAACTAAGGATTTGAAGATTAAAGACTGGGATAATGAATTCTCAAGTTTTAAATCGATAGATCTAAACAAACCCGCTTATGCTGGCTTTATCGAATTAGACACCGTAGACTCGGTTGTAGAGTATAACTTTACTAATCCAGATTTAGATCTTGCTTGCGTTAGAATAGCGTTTGATGAGCAAGGAAAGGTAAAGATGCTGAGCGTGGATAAGCATGTAAAAAACACCTTATATCAAACATCTGAGTTCTTAGTCTATGAGAAAGGCAATTTTTATATCGTTGAAAAGAATCAGAAAGTGCGAGTGATGG
The DNA here is from genome assembly GCF_002455685.1 of Sphingobacterium sp. UBA6645. NCBI lineage: Bacteria > Pseudomonadati > Bacteroidota > Sphingobacteriia > Sphingobacteriales > Sphingobacteriaceae > Sphingobacterium > Sphingobacterium sp. UBA6645. The sequence goes on along the minus strand of NZ_DKLH01000001.1, from coordinate 36,563 downwards.
GTGAAAACTATTATAAAGTTCAAGGAAACTTGAAATCCGATAAGGCTCTCTAAGAAAGTAAAAGAGAATCTGCTACGAACTATATTTTGCCTCCTGAGGAGTTCTCAAAAATGGGCACAAAAAAAAAGGACTATCCAACAAGATTGGATAGTCCTTTTTTTATTTAATTGTTTTTCTCTTTTTCCAATTGCTCCAATGCTTTCTTCTCCGCACGGATATTTAGAAATTCCACAAGGACTGAGAAAGCCATAGCGAAATAGATGTAACCTTTCGGTATATGCTGATCGAACGCCTCTGCAGTAAGCGACACCCCGATTAGAAGTAAGAATGCTAATGCTAGCATCTTAACAGATGGGTAATCATTTACAAACTTGGAAATACTTTCCGCAGATAACAACATGATACCCACAGCAACAATCACCGCAGCAATCATTACTCCAATCTGATCCACCATACCAACAGCGGTAATAACTGAGTCTAATGAGAACACTAGATCGAGAATAATGATCTGAATAATCACACTGGAAAAAGTAACGGTTTTGCTTCTACCAGAACTCGCCTCGATATGACCTTCAACCTTATGGTGAATCTCCGTAGTTGCCTTATAAATCAAGAATAATCCACCTATGAACAAGATGAGATCTCTTCCGGATAATGTCAAGTAGCGGTGCCATTGTGGATCTTCTATCCCTAAAGTATCAGCTAGATTTAAGAAAGGCTCCGTTAGCCCCATAATCCATTTGATCGAGAATAATAGCCCTACGCGCATAACTAGCGCCAATAACAAACCTATCTGTCGAGCCTTCTTCTGTTGCTCTACAGGTAATTTTGCACTTTGAATCGAGATAAAGACAATATTATCGATACCCAATACGATTTCCAGAATTGTTAATGTTAGAAAAGATATCCAAATGTTTGGATCCAGCAGCCATTCCATAGATAATGTTTAGTTGTTTTAATGTTAGTGTTATTGATAACCCACTAAAGATATAATATTTTCATTAAAACGTGTTAATCGCCCTGCACTTTGTAGAAAATCCAAACTGATAACAAATGTATAGCCTGCCACACTTCCTCCAACTTTTTCAATCAATTTACTAGCTGCTACTACCGTTCCGCCAGTGGCCAAAAGGTCATCATGTAATAGGACTTTAGTCCCCTTAGGAAATGCATCCTCATGCATCTCGATAGTAGCTTGTCCGTATTCTAACTTATAAGACTCAGATACGGTATGATAAGGAAGCTTCCCTTGTTTGCGAATGGGAATAAAAGGTTTTTTCATATACTGCGCTAATAAAAAGCCGAAAAGAAAGCCTCTACTTTCAATGCCCGCAATAACATCAAACTCTTTGTTTTCCAATCGACGCGCAAACTCTTGAACTGCCAATTCAACAAGCTCCGAGTGTTGAAGCAAGGGTGTGATGTCTTTGAATACAATACCTGGTTTAGGGAAATCCGGAATATCTCGTATCACGGCTTTAAGTTGATCTTCTATCATTTGAAATCTAAATAAATTTCAATTTTACGAAAAAAAGCCTCATCGAGGGAAAGAATCTTCTTTAAATCGTCCATAGAAGAAAAAGCACCGTGATGTTCTCTATAGTTTACAATCGTTCTAGCTTGCTTATACGATATGTAAGGATGTCTTGATAATGCATTGGCATCCAAATCGTTTATCTTCAATTTAACAATCGATGCTTCATCTACCTGTAGATGCTGCTTAATGTGAAGAAAGGTTTCTTCCGGTAAACCATAAACTTCGCTTAATTGCTCCGTCGAATAGAATCCACCGAGTAACTCTCTAAATCTGACAATCCGTCTCGAAAATGCTGGCCCGATACCACGAAGCTGAGTTAGTTCAGCACTATCTGCTGTATTGAGGTTAATGCGTAGCGATTCATAAGGCGCAGTAAAAGCCTTCTTTGCAATCGGTCTTTCAAAGTTTGTTCGCTTAAATTCCTTTTCTGCAATACGAACGTAGGGTAAGAGGCGTGCAACATCCTCATCCGTTAAACTGTAAAGTTTCGCAATATCCTCCGGCTTTCGAAAGTGTCCCCCTTTTGCCTCATAGTTGTGAATCACGCGAATTTTTCTCTCTGATAGACCTAATCGCTTCCATTCATCTACAGATAGCCCATTGGGGTCGAAAAAGAAATAAGATATGGCCGGTTTAGACTTGGTAGTTTCTCCGAGCTTACTAACTCGAGAATTCTCATATCGAACGTCAGGACTAGAAACAAGATCTTCAGCCAATGCGCGAACTTCGGTTGATAACATCTTCTTTTTAGGCACTCGATCGTATAGAAAAGTGCAGAACAAGAGGATTACAATCAATACAGCAAGTATGGAAAAACCAATTTGTTCTTCCCTTCGCATTCGGAAGTAAGCGAATAATCTGTTCATCTTCTTATCGAATAATTGGATGGATAGCTAAATCTTGATAAATTTGCCAATATTAAAGTACTCTATCAATATGCATTTCGTCCGTCCGCTTTTTATTCTTCCATATCTTTACTCAAATGCAATTTGGAGGCTAAAAGAGGAAAAAAATAATATATTCTTAACCTTTGACGACGGTCCAATCCCCGAGATTACCCCCTGGATTCTTGATTGCCTTAAAGAGAGAAATGTAAAAGCTTGCTTTTTCTGTGTGGCGGATAATGTCCGGAAGCATCCGGATATCTTTCAACGTATCTTAGCAGAAGGACATCAAGTTGGCAATCATACTTACAACCACCTGAAAGGTTGGAATACGGATGATTCCATCTATTTGGCTAATGTAGAAAAAGCCGATCAACTCATCAACAGTCCGCTCTTTCGTCCACCCTATGGTAGAATCAAGAAGTCACAACTGAGAGAAGTGTCAAAAAAGTATCGGGTCATTATGTGGGATGTCCTCACAGGCGACTACGACAAGCGAATCAGTCCGGATCAATGCCTTCAGAATGCGGTTAATTACACAAGGAGTGGTAGCATTATCGTATTCCACGACAATATAAAGGCGATTGAGAATGTTCAGTATGCTCTTCCTAGAGCAATCGATCAATTACTCGCCAAAGGTTATAACTTCGCTAGCCTTTAATCTTCTAAACTAAAGGAGTCATTAATCTCTACAACAAATTCTTTCACTCCAGCCACTGAGAAATAGCCTAGCGCGCCATTGCTGATATTGGAAGTGGGGTTGGCAGGTGATGCGCTTCCCGGATTTGTTGACTGATATTCTGACCAATATTTGTAAACGTCTTTCGCAATACAATAGCGACGGACGCGGACGTTATCACCATTAGCTATCTCGGCATTTCTACCGCCAATTTGATGCGTGACATGTAAACCGTCATTGAACTTATCCGAATAAACAGAGTTGAATTGCATAGCAGTAGCATTATCACCGACACCTATAATCTCGACGTTATACTTATAGTAATTCTCGACGCCCTCCGGATCGTCAAAGCTCAAGTTGACGAAATAATAATCTTCATTAAAGATGTTCTCCTTGGTTACCCCTACAGAGTCCACTTCGACATAATTAGGCATACGAGTTGTCGAACTGTAAGTCTGTCCATCAACAGACACATTTAATGTGTATTCCTGCTGAGCGATGACACCCATATTACTATGCGAATATCGGCCACCGCCGATTGACTCGAAATTAAATGTACTACCCGAACCCGTCACTACGCTGACCACAGCATTATCAACCGGCTCAAACGCTCTGCTTTCATCAAATGCGACTGTTCTTGAAACCATAATCTCCTGATTTCGATCCAAGTTATTCAAATCCGCTTCAATCACAACCTTCGCATTCGCAGTATTTAAATCAACGTCAATCTTCTCTTCGCAGGAAGCAAATCCTAGTAAAACAAAGATTCCTAATAAGTATATCTGTATGCTGCGCATCTTTTAAAATTTAAAGTTCCATGTAACTGAAGGTATGATACCAAATAAAGCAATCTTGTAAGCTTCGGTCACATTAGGGTTTTGTTCATTTTCTCTGAAATCAATGATATAAGCGTTCTTGCGGTTGTACGCATTGTAAATACCGAAAGACCAGCTTGAATTGAAACGTTTGTTTTCCTTGTTTGGCTCATAATTGGCTGACAAATCCAAACGATGATAATTCGGCATCCTGTAACCATTTCGCTCCGTATAGTAGAACATCGTCGTGCCATCGATTTGATATTTCCCACTTGGGAAAGTAATAGCATTTCCGGTATTGAATACAAAAGTCGCTCCCAAGTTCCAACTTTTAGACAACTGATACATTCCTACTACAGCGATGTCGTGTGTTCTATCCTGTCTCGCTGCAAACCAGTTTCCATCGTTGATGCCGTCAAACTGTCGTTCGCTACGACCCAAGGTGTATGAAATCCAACCATTAAGCTTCCCTTTGTTCTTGCGAACAAGGAACTCAACCCCATAAGATCTTCCGATTCCAAACAACAGCTCCCCTTCTAGGTACTTATTTGCCTGTAAATCTGCACCATTTCTAAAATCTATCTGATTGTCCATGAACTTATAATAGGTCTCTACTGATAGTTCATAGGCATCATTATTCAAGTTACGGAAATACCCTAAAGCTACTTGATCTGCAATTTGTGGCTTGATATTCAAGCTACTCAAAACATATTGATCAGTCGGAAGACTCGACGTCGTGTTGGTCAGTTGATGTAAGTTCTGTGCAATACGATTGTAGCTTGCTTTGATACTGTTCTGCGGGTTTAGAATGTATGCCATGGAAGCTCGTGGCTCCAGATTGAAATGATGCTTAATAATCGAGCTGCCATAAACAGCTTCATCTGTCGGCTCCCCATCTTGATCAAAAGAATAGAAAGTGCCTGGTCCCATCACCATGAAATCATTCAAACGGAGTCCATAAATAAATGATAGCTGCTCTAAAGGCTTCCACTCATGGGAAATATAGGCAGCCGCCTCGATGCCTTGACGTTTTTCGATATTAATCGAATTAACAGCCGATTCACTGCTGGCATTCAAACTTGCCGGCAAAACTTGCTGACGTAAAACATTCAGCCCAAACTTCAAGGTATTGTTGTTCGAAGAATAATAAGAGAAATCCTGTTTCAAGTTCCAATTTCTAATCTTCGAAGCTATTTTAAAATCCGAATCATCGTTATTGACTTTCACATTATAGGTGAAATCACTATAGATCAGTGTGGTATTGCTGAATAGATTTTCATTAAAGATATGATTCCAGCGGACCGTAGCTGTTGCATTACCCCAGTCGAAACCAAAGAGATCACCATAGCCTAACTCATCCTTTCCAAAATAACCTGATAAATAAACTGTATTGCGGTCATTGAGCTTATAGTTCATCTTAGCATTCAGATCATAGAAATACAAACGGCTGTTCTTTACCGTTTCATCTTTTGATGCCTTCAAAAACATATCTGCATACGTCCTTCGCCCACTTAACATAAAGGAACTCTTATCTTTAACGATCGGTCCCTCAAGTTTTAATCGTGACGCGATTAAACCAATCCCCCCTTCCGCTGCAAACTTTTTATTGTTTCCATCCAGCATGGAAATATCCATCACCGATGAAATTCTCCCCCCGTATTGTGCCGGAATTCCACCTTTGTAAAGATTGACATCCTTTATAGCATCGGAGTTGAATGTCGAGAAAAAACCGAGCAAATGCGACGCGTTATAAACCGTCGCCTCATCGAGTAAAATAAGATTCTGATCGCCTGCACCACCACGGACATAGAAGCTAGAACTTCCCTCTCCACCCGAAGCTACCCCAGGCATTAATTGGATGGTTTTTAAAATATCTTTCTCACCAAAGAGTATTGGAACATTCTTCAGTTCCTCCATTGTAAACTTTAAATTTCCCATCTGCGGACTCGCTACATTCTCATTCTGACGCTTTCCAGAAACAACGACTTCTTCGATCGTCGTCGAATTATCGTTCAGCTCAAAATCAAGCTTTCTATTCTCCGTAAGATTGATTGATTGGGAAATGCGGTTATAGCCTACATAAGACACCTCAACAAGATGTTCCCCAGCAGGCAGCGTAATGGAATAGAATCCGTAATTATTTGAATATCCGCTAACATTTGCGTCTTGAACGCGAATTAAAGCTCCAATTAATGTTTCGCCCGAATTGACGTCTTTGATAATTCCACTTAAGGTAATTTTCTCTTGCCCAAAAGTGAATAAAACACTAAGTAGGCATAATAAGAGAAATGAGCACTTTTTACAGTTGATCAGCATATATAGCGGCAGCTTTAAAATCTGCAACTAAAATAGAAAAGCCAACTTGTTATTCAAAATCGCTAATGCAACTTTAAATTCCTTATTAATATTCTATTTTCCTGAAAAAATAAGATGCTTTATCCGACTGTTACTTTTTAGCGGGCTCCGTAGGTTTATGAAATACCTCATGGAAGAAAGCCATCTGATAATGAATAGATTTGCTCCAATAGTCCCAGTTATGTGCACCCGGCATCGTCAAATAACGGTGCGGAATATTCATATACTGTAGCTTCTCATGCAACTTCTCATTCACGCCGTAGAAGAAGTCTTCCACGCCGCAGTCGATGAAGATCTCTAACGATTTAGGCTTAATTAAATGCGTCATCTCCATAACAGTATGCTGATTCCATTTCTCAGGGTTATCGGCATAGCTGCCTAAGCGCGAAGCCATCTCCCAATTATTCGGAAATGGACGGATATCAACGCCTCCCGCGGTGCTGCCAGCCGCCGAAAACACATCCTGATGGCGTATTGCCAAATACAAGGCACCATGCCCACCCATACTCAACCCTGTAATGCCACGCTTCGTACGCTCTTTCGAAGTATTGTATTTGCCATCAATATGATTGACTAACTCCTTGCTGACAAAGGTTTCATACTGATAATCTTTATTCCCGGCGATATCCCAATACCAAGAACCATAGCCTCCATCTGGACAAACAACCATATATCCATACTGATCGACCAAAGCCTTCAAGGCAGGCACCTTATTCACCCAATTACCGTAATCGCCAGAATAGCCATGCAGAAGATACAACACTGGCATATTATTGCCCCCTTTTTCTGGAGTAATAACAACTGTTTTGATGCTCTTACCCATCGCTGCGCTAGGCACCGATAAAGTATCTACTTTTGCAGCAAAGCTTAATGAGAATCCAAGAAGAAAGAATAGAATCGTAAAATTTATTTTCATGGTTTAGTGTATTTGTACTGATAAAGATAAGCATCTAAACCAAAAGGACGCTCACTGATCGTGACAAATGTGAAAGGGAAATGGTCGAATGCTATCGCTTCGCCTTGGGGCTCAACAGAATAACTTACTTTCTGAAAGGGCTTGCGTAAACTGCTGATGATAGATTCCTCAGTTTTCCTGTCCCAATAAAACACCTGCGTTAAATTCTTGACTATAATCGCATCGCCATTCTCAGCAATATCTGCCGTAGTCACAAAAGTAAAAGGGAACTCCAATTCCTTACGCAAGATGTAGCGATCCTTTTTAAATCTGAAAATATCAGCACTGTACAGCGTTGAATAGAAATCGCGTTTACTGATTAGATAAAAACGCTGATCCACTGGATCAACAAAAATTGCTTCTGCATCGCGAGCTTTGTCCGGATAATTTAAAACGATCGTTCGAATCGCAGTAGAAGCAATCGTATCCTTACTCACTCCAGCTTTCATCATCGGCTCTTCAAAATAGTAGAGCTTTATCTCTTCGCGCTTTGCTAAATTGTCTCCAATATCAGCGAGTAAGATATAATTTCTTCCTTTATCCCTAACCCAAGCAATGTCTTCAACGTCCTTCGCATCCACTCCCTCGAGATGAAATTCACAAGACATCTTCGCAACACTATCGATCAAAAAGATCCTACCGGTATCCCCACTATCATTATGGACCCAATACTTACCAGGATATGTTCGCGAAGAAACTATACCCGAAATCTCACCCAGAGCGGGATGATCCGCTTTCCCTAAGGCTGTCCTAACGGTACCCATTTCCTGTGCAGAAATAGTCAAAACCGAAAAAATGAATATGGTAAACAGCAATATGGAAGTAAACGAATTTCTCATTCTGGTAAAGTTAATAAAACCAATTATAGATATACTACGAAATACCTTCGACCATTCATTCGATCCAAAGGTCCAGAGTGGCTCTCCTATAATCATGTCAAAGAACTCCTTTTGCCGAGTCCTCACGGAACGACCTAAGACATCTGTTATAACAGCAATAACTTTCAAATGAACTATATTTTATAACCCAAAACTACAACAATTTTCCTATAAAGAATATTAAATAAATATAATGTCTCTCTAATGCGTATTTCATCCCAGTGTGTACAATAGTTTTTTATAAAATGGCGAATTAACTTATTGATGCTTTCGAAGCGAGACACAAAAAAAGCACCCCAGAGGGTGCTTTATATACCTTATATCAATTTCCACTACTTTCCAGTCAGCGCATTAAAAAATCCCGCACGGAAAGTAGAATCTTTCTCGGTCAGTTCAAATGATTTCTTATAGTTATCGACTACAGCAAAAAACTCTGCTGGTTCGCCATTCGCTTGATCGAAGAATAGTTTAAAATTATATGATTTCGATTTGCTTAGATCCACGGTCTCATTATTAGACGAAAACACCATCGGCGATATCGCCTTATCCGTCATCGGACCACCAGCCTGCATACCGTAAAGATCGCCAACCGCTTTCAAAAAATTGTCCGAAACTAGTCCCAAACTCGAAATACGTAGAGCCCCTACTCTAAATCCTTTATCGTTATCCGGAGTATTCTGTGCCGTAATTCCCGCCTCGATATTTTTTAGCACTTCCAATTTAAATCCAACTGTATCATTGTTATAAAGCGATTTTGCATCATACACAACCGAAGAATCGGTCTGCCCTACCTCATTCATATTGAAATAGAAATGTAAAGGCGACCCTTTGGGATCATTCGTCAATTGATTTAGCGTGCTAGCAGAAGCACTAACGGAAGAACCTGTAGAGTCTGTTGATGAGCCTCCTGATTTATTTGCATTTCCACAAGCGGCAAAACCTACAACTGTAGACGCTAATAAGCAATAGCTTAATATTTTTTTCATAATCTCTCTTTTTTAATACAACAGCTTAATTTACAAAAAGTTTCTTATTTCTGGATTAGCGCATCGTACATAATTTCCACCGGATGGAAAGACTTACGCTGAACACCATCCTTAATTTGATGCCTACATGAGGTACCAGCTGCTGCAATGATATACTCTGCTCCTGTCTTACGCAGCGTTGGGAACAGCACCAACTCAGCAACCTTTTGGGAAACCTCAAAATGCTCTTTCTCATAACCAAAGGACCCAGCCATTCCGCAACAGCCGGATGGGATCACCTCCACTTCAAAGTTTGTTGGCAATGACAATAGCTGCTTTGTGTAATCTACCAATTTAAACGCCTTTTGATAACAGTGACCATGTAGCTTGATTTTCTGCTTGTCGGCCGTGAACTGTTCTGCATGTATTCTACCTGCCTTTATCTCTTGCACTAGAAACTCATCAACCATCAATGCATGCTTCGCCAAGTTTACTGCTTTGATTTTATTTTCCGAATCCACTAAGTCAACATATTCGTCGCGGAAGGTGATAATCGCCGAGGGCTCTATTCCCAATAAGGGTGTTTCCTCGCTGATCAGATCTGCTAACATATTCACATTCTTGTTCGCAAGCTCCTTCGCCTTCTTTACAAATCCTTTCGAAAGAAAAGTTCGACCACTTTCCAGATGTTTTGGAACAACAACCTCATAACCTAAGGCCGTCAATAATTTATAAGCGGTGATACCAATCTCCGTATCGTTATATTCCGTAAACTCATCACTGAACAAGTAAACTTTCCTTTTTTGTTTCGCTGTTTCCTGCTTCTTAACCCAAGCACTTAGCGTGGTACCATGCACTTTCGGCAAGGAACGATTAGGGGCAAATCCTACAACGGATTTGATAATTCCAGAAGTAATCTGGTTCGTTGCAAAGAAATTATATATCGGCGCAACATAAGATCCTAGTTTCTGCGATTGCGTAAAATTCGCAATCAACTTGGAACGGAAACTGCTACCATTCGCATCGTAATAATGCTGCAGAAACTCCGCTTTCATCTTCGCAATATCCACACTAGACGGGCATTCCGTTTTACAGCCCTTACAACTCAAACAAAGATCCATCACCTCCTTCAACTCCTCATGGTCGAAACGATTTTGCTTATTGGAGTTCGTCAAGAACTGACGCAACATATTGGCTCTCGCGCGCGTTGTATCTTTCTCATCGCGTGTAGCCATAAATGATGGACACATGGTACCGCCCGTAATTTCCGTTTTTCGACAATCGCCCGAACCTGAACATTTCTCCGCTAAGCGTAAAATGCTCTCATTTTGCGTGAAATCAAAATAAGTGTTGATATCCTTGCCATCGCGAACGTTGTCATAGCGCAAATGCGTATCCATCGGCGGTGTATCAACAATCTTCCTCGCGTTGAAAATATGATTCGGATCGAATGCTTGTTTTACCTGAAGTAAGAGTTGATAAACTTGCTCGCCCAGTACTTTTCCAATAAATTCTCCGCGCAAACGACCGTCCCCATGTTCGCCGCTTAGGGATCCATTATATTTTAATACCAGATCCGTTGTCTTCTCTAAGATCGAACGGAACTGACGACGCCCCTCCGCGGATTTTAAATTAATGAAAGGCTCGATATGAAGCTCTCCGGCGCCGGCATGCGCATAATAGGAGGCATGCACTTGCTCCTCCGACAATAACTTTTGAATATCTGCAACATAATCCGGTAAATCTTCCGGCGAAACCGCGCAGTCCTCAATCAAATTGACAGGTTGATTATCGCCAGGTAGATTTCTAATTAAGCCTAAACCAGCTTTACGAACATCCCACACTAGATTACACTGCTCCGAACCCATAATCAGCGGATAGGCATAGCCTAATTGAGCCGATTGCAAAGCTAGCTTCAAGGCTGCAGCCTTTTGTTCTATTTCTTCAATAGTATCAGCACGGAACTCGACAATCAATAAAGCCTGAGGATCGCCTTCTATAAAAAATCTATTATACTGATAGGTCGGATGACCAACAGTAAAATCTAAAATATACTTATCAACAAGCTCAGATGCTTCAGGATGATATTTCAATGCTAGCGCATTTCCACGCATACATTCGACCATATCGTTAAAATGAACACATAACAAGCCAATCTCCTTTGGTGGCAATGGCATCAGTTTAATTTTCGCCTCTGTAATTATCCCAATCGTTCCTTCCGAACCCGCTAATAAGCGACAAAAGTTAAATGGCTGGCTATGGTCCAACAACATATCTAAAGCATAACCCGTATTCCTACGCGTTATTTCACTCTTTGGATATCCCGCCACGATAGCGTCACGATTCGACTTATCCGTTAAAATCCCATTAATATCTCGATAGATTTCACCCTCACGTGTCTTCAGGGCTAACTTACTAAAGAATTCCGCCTCACTCAAATCGCTAAACTCGACCAGATTTGCGTCATCCAGTAATACTTTTGCAGCCAACAGATTTTCCCGCGTATCGCCCCATACTATAGAGTGCAATCCCGATGAATTATTTCCAATCATCCCACCGATCATCGCCCGGCTTGCTGTCGAGGTCTCTGGTCCAAACATCAAACCGTATGGACGCAAATACGCATTCAAGTCGTCGCGAATAACGCCCGGTTGTACGCGCGCCCACTGTTCCTCAACATTAACCTCCAGTATCTGATTGAAGAATCTCGAAACATCGACAACAATCCCCGCTCCAACAACCTGCCCCGCAAGAGAGGTTCCCGCAGTACGAGGAATTAGGGTGGTATGATGACGCTTCGCATAATGTATTAATTTTTGCAAATCATCAATATGATGAGGAATACAAACCGCAAGGGGCAGTTCCTGATAAACTGATGCATCAGTGGAATACGCAAGGCGCATGGTCTGATGTTCTACATTGTTGGCATCAAAGTATAAATCTCCCGAAAGAGATTCAGATAAGGATAGTAAACTTGAAATTTCCGACACGACTGTATAGATTGAAAACACTAAATTACGCAATATTCGATAAAATAAACTGCATTTTTTCCGTTTTACCCTCAATTAAATCTTTTATTACGCATTGTTTTATTAAAAACACGCAAAATACCGCAAAACCACAAAATTACATCAGACTCAGTATCAGTAAATAAAGATGATATTCATTTTATATTCTGTATATTAGCGTATAGTCCCTGCGGATTTCGTTACGCTCCTCAAAAAGAATATCCTGTGCTAACATCTTTAAACTGAATTTTATTCATTTTATATCATATTAATTTGAATATTATTCGGAAATGACGATATTTGCGCGATATGGCAAAATTAGAATATTCATTGGACCAAATTGATCTTCAAATTCTGAGGATTATGCAAGACAATGCGCGCACGAACAACGCAGATATCGCGCGTGAATTAGGAATGGCACCTTCTGCTATCCTGGAGCGCGTTAAAAAACTTGAGCAAAAGGATGTTATCCTTCAATATAACGCTCGAATCAATCCTGCAGCATTAGACCAGAAAATGCTTTCCTTCATCTTTATCAAAACACAAGATATCATTGGTGTGCAAAAAGTAGGACTCTTATTAGCCGAGATTCCAGACGTGCTTGAAGTGCATGATATCGCCGGTGAAGATGGCTATCTAATTAAAGTAAGAACGAATGACTCTGCAGGTTTAGTCGACCTCATGCGCAATTCATTAAGTAAAATCGAGGGGATTATCTCCACCCGTACGACTATCGTTCTAGAAACAGTAAAAGAAGACAACAAATTAGTGATTCCTACAAAGGAATAAGCATACCATGGTAAAAGATACAACTACCCCATCATCAAGCACCATTATTTTTGCATATGCTGTCGTTTATGTGGTTTGGGGTTCCACTTTCTTCTTTATTGAAAAGGCGTTGCATGCCTTCCCTCCTTTTGTACTAGGCTCTATCCGTTTTATTATTGCGGGTACACTACTTATGGGCTATTGTTATCTAAAAGGATACAAGATCTATATTAAAAAAGCAGTAAAGGATGCTGCCTTCGTTGGCTTCCTTCTACTATTTATTGATATGGCAGCCATTATATGGTCTGAACAGTTCATCTCCAGTGCCATCGTATCGATACTCTCTGCTGCAACTGCTATTTGGTTCATCATCTTAGATAAACCAAAGTGGAAAGAGAACTTCTCTAGCGTCACGACGATCCTTGGTCTCATATTGGGCTTTATTGGTGTCATTATGTTGTTTGCAGAACAGATATTCGGCCCTGCCTCAGAATCGGCAGAAAGCGAGAATAAGCTAACAGCGATGATTGTCTTAACCTTAGGGACCATCGGTTGGACAGTTGGTTCCCTATGGTCAAAATATAGCAAAGAAAGAACAAAAGGAAAACCGACTGATGCTGATGCCCTTGCGCCGGCAAAAGAGGAAGATCTGAATGTGATGGTAAAAACTGCTTGGCAAATGGTCGTAGCAGGGACAGCATTTACTACTGTGGCATTGTTCAATGGGGAATACAGCCGATTTGATCCGGCAACTGTATCGGTAGAATATTGGGGCGCTATGGTCTACCTAGCTCTAATGGGATCTATTTTAGCATTTAGCTGTTATATTTTCCTATTGCAAGTGCGTCCGGCGACAGAGGTAAGTACGTATGCTTATGTCAACCCAATCGTTGCCCTTATCCTCGTGCACTTCTTTACCGACCACGAGGTTACCAAGCTGCAAATTATCGGACTAGCGGTCGTATTATTCTCGGTTCTATTGATGAACTGGAATTTATATCAAGACAGCAGTTTAGTGAGAAACTACAAACGAAGAAGAAAGATCAAGAAGCTGCGCCATATGGCTCCGAAATCCAGTATTCCACGTATCGTTGAAGTGGTAGAATTTGGTAAGAAGAAACCGAAAAAAGAAAGCGAAATCAAAGATTTGCCAACTGAAGAAACACAAAGAACAGAAGAATAAAAGAAGCGCCTTGTTTTTGACAAGGCGCTTCTCTTTTACAAACCAATACTGGTATTATGATCGATTACGGCATTTTTCTTGACGACTATAATTCCATCGACTACAGAATAATGCTCAAAATCACCATCCGGCAAATGCTTTCCGCCTTTGATGCGAACATCATTACCAATACGGCAATTTTTATCTAGAATGGCATTTTCGATATAACAACGTTCACCAACACCGATTGGTGGCGGCTCTTGGCTATTTGTCATTTCCAAAACCTCGGTCAGTTCCTCATAATAATCAGAACCCATCATGTAAGTCATTTTAATGACCGTTCCAGCACCGACACGCGAGCGGATTCCCATCACCGAACGATGGATCTTATCCGCCAAAATGATACAGCCGTCGGAAACAATCACATGATTTAAAGTAGTCCCTGACACCTTCGATGGAGGCAGCATACGCGCACGTGTATATACCGTCTCACCAAAAAGATTAAATGCTGGAATATCATCCGTTAGACCAATGTTAGCTTCAAAAAATGAGGAAATCGTACCGATATCAGTCCAATAATTATCATACTGATAGCTCAATATCTTGACGTTGCCTATGGCATCTGGAATAATTTCCTTCCCAAAATCCATCCCTTTATTCTCCGCTAATAGCTTCTTCATGATGCCCTTTGAGAAAACGTAGATACCCATCGAAGCCAGGTAATTTCGGCCCTGTTTTTCCAATTCTTCCGGAACCTCCGATGTCCAATCCGGAAGCAAATCCTTGCTAGGTTTCTCAATAAAAGATGATACCTCGCCGTTTTCGTCAGACTTCAAAATCCCAAAGCCTGTAGCCTCTTTTCCCGAAACAGGAATCGTTGCGATGGTAATATCGCCGCCCCCCTGCACGTGGAAATCAACCATCGCGGAATAGTCCATCTGATATAATTGGTCTCCCGAAAGAATCAGGACGTAGTCATAATCCACATTGACTAAGTTCTTCTGCGTACGGCGTACCGCATCCGCAGTTCCCTCAAACCAACTATCTCCTTCACTAGTCTGCTCAGCAGCAAGAATATCCACAAAACCTTTACTGAAAATACTAAAGTTGTAAGAGTTCTTGATATGCTTGTTCAGCGACGCAGAGTTAAATTGTGTCAGTACAAATATCTTGTTGTAACCTGAGTTCAAACAGTTAGAGATGGGAATATCCACCAATCTGTATTTTCCAGCGATAGGAACCGCAGGTTTAGACCGCTGGTCGGTCAATGGATAAAGGCGTGTCCCTCGGCCTCCTCCTAATACAATTGAAACAACTTTGTGCGCCATATCATCTAAGTAATTGGTTATATAAATCAATATATTTTTGAGCAGACTTATGCCAGGAAAAATCCAGTTCCATGGCATTTGCTCGAATCTCATCAAATTGCTTCTCGTCGGAAATATAAGTCAATGCTCTACGAACGGTCGCTGCAGCTTGAGCCGCATCGACATCTGCAAATACAAAACCATAGCCTGCATCTTCCACATCAATAACCGTGTCCTTTAGTCCTCCAATTTTGCGAACAATCGGAATAGTACCATACTTCAATGCATAAAGCTGATTCAAGCCACATGGTTCTACGCGCGACGGCATAATCAAGAGGTCAGACGCGGCGTAAACCTGATGCGCCAAGCCTTCGTTATAGCCAAAGAAAACTCCTAACCTACCCTTGAAACGTTGCGTCAATGCAGCAATACTATTTTGTATATTGGCATCGCCAGAGCCCAAAATAAAGACGCTGAGTTGTACATCCGCCGGGCTCAATAAGTCCACGATAATCGGCGCTAAAATATCAGCACCCTTTTCGCTTGCAAAACGGCCTATAAAACTTAAAAGAGGTAAGGCCGGATCCAATCCATATTGAGTACAAAGGATTTTCTTATTTGCCAATTTACCTTCGTCAACCTGTGCAATTCCATAATTCTCGATAATTAACTGATCGTTGATCGGATCCCAATAAGCAGGATCAATACCATTGACAATGCCGTGGGATTTCCCTCGTTCGTCATAAAACAAGGCTTGTAATCCGTTTGCCTCCTCATAAAGCTCCTCTAGATAGCCTTCGGATACTGTAGTATAAGCATCGCAGCATTTTATAGCGGTTGCTAATGGATTGATCAGGCCATCCCAATCCAAGAGTCCCCATTTCCAGGTGTCAAATCCTGGAAGTAATATACCCTTGTTCCAATTCATCCAACCTTGGTATTGTCCGTTATGCACCGTGAAAACAGTGCGAATATCTGCTAAGGATCGGTAGTCATTCGTATAGCGTATCAGAAACAGAATCAGACCGACGTGATGATCATGACAATGCAACACATCCGGCTTCAGCTCATTTGTTTTCAAATAATGTAGTACGGCGTGCTGAAAAGCAATCCATTGCTCTGCTTCATCCGGATAACAGTAGACCTCTTCACGGTCCAACACCCCCGGAATACGAATCAGATAAAGTGGAAATCCAAGCGTATCCTTGCTTTCCCGAAGCACCTCATAGCTCAGTAAAGCCGATCCTTGATAAATCTCTCCTTTCGCAATAGATTCAAATTCATGATCCTGCGTAAATTTCCGATCAAAATAAGGCATCATTACAGCGGCATCGACGCCCAATTGACGTTGATATTTAGGCAATGAACCAACAACATCTGCTAATCCACCGACCTTTGCAACAGGAAAACACTCTACACTTAAATGAATAACTTGCATAATCTATAAAACGCGTTTAAAAATTAACCCCGCTAATGGCGGAATATCTAATACAATAGACTGCTTTTGGTTCATCCAAAATACAGCATCTGTGGCAACTTTCTTTTTCACGGAAACGCCACTGCCATGATACTTTGTCTCGTCAGAATTAAGTACTAATTCCCAAGTGCCGGCATGCGTTGCTCCCACTCGGAAATTACGCCGCACAACCGGCGTCAGGTTCAGAACCACCAGCAGATCATTTTCTTCATTATGCCCCTTCCGGGTGTAAACGAAAAGACTATTCGTATGATCGGCCATCTCAATCCATGAAAACCCTTCCGGACTGAAAGCCTTCTCATACAATGCCGGGTAATTTCTATAGACCTTATTTAGGTCGGACACAAATTTCTTCATGCCCGAGTGTGGTTTGAATTGTAAGAGATGCCAGTCCAAAGACTGGTTCACATTCCATTCCGATGTTTGCCCAAATTCACCTCCCATAAACAGCAATTTGCTGCCACTAAAAGTGAACATATAGAGATAAAGTGACCTTAAGTTAGCAAACTTTTGCCACTCATCACCAGGCATTTTATAGATTAAAGATTGCTTACCATACACGACTTCATCGTGAGACAGTGGAAGCATAAAATTTTCTGTAAAAGCATATACTCCAGCAAAAGTCATCTTATCATGATGGTAAGATCTGTTGATCGGATCTTCTTTAAAGTAAGCCAATGTGTCGTGCATCCAACCCATCATCCATTTCATCCCGAAACCTAAGCCGTTTTGAAATGTAGCCCGACTGACGCCCGGCCATGAGGTCGATTCCTCTGCTATCGTTTGTGTATTTGGAAAGTATTTATAAACCGCTTCATTCAGTTCTTTAAGAAATGCAACGGCCTCCAAATTTTCATTGCCACCAAATTCATTCGGAATCCATTCATCTTGTTTTCTCGAATAATCGAGATACAACATGGATGCAACTGCATCGACACGAAGGCCATCAACGTGATAACGGTCTAACCAGAAGAAGGCATTGCTGATCAAAAATGACTTCACCTCATTGCGTCCATAATTGAAGATATAAGACTGCCAATCTGGGTGAAACCCTTTCTTGGGATCCTCATGCTCAAAAAGATGTGTCCCATCGAAACGATAAAGACCATGAGCATCGCCCGGAAAATGTGATGGCACCCAATCGAGCAGCACCCCAATACCGGCCTGATGCAGCGCATCGATAAGCCCCATTAATTCCTGCGGACTTCCGTAGCGCGAGCTGGCAGCAAAGTAACCTGTAATCTGATATCCCCAAGATGGATAATAAGGATGCTCCATAACCGGCATGAACTCTACATGGGTAAAGCCCATTTCCAATAGGTAAGGAATTAAGCGATCGGCGATTTCCTTATAGCTAAAGAAACGATCCGGATGTTTCGGATCTCGCATCCAGGATCCTAAGTGCATTTCATATACGGAATACGGACGGTCTAATGCGTTCGTTTCACGACGATTAAACATCCATTCTGAATCCGTCCAGGAGTACCAGGTCGTCGACACAATAGAAGCCGTACTCGGTGGAATCTCCGTATGCAGGGCAAAGGGATCTGCCTTCTCCAAGCGCTCCCCCTGATTCGTTAAGATATGGTATTTATAAACCTCTCCATTTTGCAGCTTAGGGATAAAACCTTCCCATATACCACTGCTGTCCCAACGTACATGAAGCTGATGCGAATGTGGGTTCCAACCATTAAAGTTCCCAATAACGGAAACCTCTTTCGCATTCGGTGCCCAAACGGCAAAGTAGACCCCGTCGACAGCGTCAATCCTTAACTCATGGGATCCGAATTTTTCATAAAGCTTATAATGCCTTCCTGACCGAAATAATGAAACATCAAAATCCGACAGTAAGCTATGTACTTGAACCGCTTCAGTCATGCTTAACTTGTTTTTCTATGAGTAGAGTTACTATTGAATGATTATCTTCTTAAAATCACGGTCTAATTGTACATAGGATCGTCCTTCTGCATCTGTTTTAAAATCAATTTTTAAACCGTCGACAACCAATTGCTTCGGTGTAAACGGTAAGCCTACAAGATATAGATCGAACGTGCTATAGTTCGGCGTATATAAGCCTTGCTCGCCTTGACGAATACTTACCGAGGCGGCTTGCCCTTCAGCAATAAAATGCTTATCCATGTAGACGTCTTGCTCGTAAGCAAAGGTGTCCCCATGATCCGAATACACATAAGAGTCGCAGGATTGCTCGGCGAAATAATAGGTCAATTTTAAGGACTCAATCTTTTGCTCTCCCGTATATTGCATCACTGGGAACTCCGGAACTATGGCACCTCCGCGAACAAAGAATGGCATCTCGTCCAATGGTGTATCGATTTGATGTTCCTGACTTCCGGCATAAGTTTGGTTATTGAAATAATAATACCAAGTGCCCTCCGGCAGATAGACAACTTTATTTAACTGTCCCGGGTGCAATACAGGCGAAACCAATAAATGATCGCCAAACATAAATTCTTCTTCGCGTTGAAGGTTCTTGGCGATATGTTGCTCCAATAACGCAATTGGTCTCAATATCGGGTCGCCGTATTTGTGTTGTTGCCAAAATACACTGTAGATATATGGCAATAGTTTATATCGTAATTCAATAAATTTCTTACAGATAACCTCCCACTCCGGACCGAAGCTCCACGGCTCACGATCGCGGGTATCTCCTGCTGAGTGCACGCGCATAAAGGGTGAGAAAACACCAAACTGCATCCAACGTGTATATAGTTCGCCATCTGGTTCGCCTGTGAATCCGCCAATATCCGTACCGCAGAACGACATACCGGAAACCGATAACCGCTGCAATTGCAACGTACCGATGCGCAAATGTTCCCAGGTAGCAATATTATCCCCTGTCCACACCGAAGAGTAACGCTGTGTGCCCGAATAGGCAGCACGTGTAATCGTAAATGGTCGCTTGTTACGGTATAATTTCTTCAATCCCTCGTAAGTCGCTCGAACCATCTGCATCCCGTAGATATTATGGGCTTTGCGATGCGAACCGCGGTGCCCTTCGAATTGATGACGGACATCGTCTGGGAAAGTTCCTCGACCAAATACAGCCGGCTCGTTCATATCATTCCAAAAGCCAGCTACTCCATCTTCTACCAAGCCTTTATACAAGGTTCCCCACCAAGTGCGAACTTCGGGGTTGGTGAAGTCCGGAAATTGACAGCGACCAGGCCATACAAATCCTTCCATAAAATAATCATCCCCGCGTCGGCAGAAGTAATTATTCTCCTTACCCTGCTTAAATACCCAATACTGATCATCGACCTTGATTCCAGGATCGATCATAACTACGGTCTTAAAGCCATCAGCCGCTAAATCAGCAATCATCTTCTTGGGATCAGGAAAGTAACGCTTATTCCAAGTGAAACAACGGTATCCGTCCATATAGTCGATGTCGAGATAAATGGCATCGCAGGGGATCTCACGTTTTCTAAACTCTGAGGCTACATCGCGTACCTTCGCTTCTGGATAGTAGCTCCAGCGACACTGGTGATACCCTATCCCCCATAGCGGTGGCATATAATGTGTTCCGGTAATGCTGTGGTACCGCTTCACCACATCGATCATTTTCGGACCATGGATATAATAGTATTGCAGTTCGCCTCCCTCGGACCAGAAGCTCGTTTGGTCATGATGTTCTGCTGCGAAGTCGAAAAATGTCTTGAATGTATTATCGAAAAAGATACCATAGGCATCTCCTTGAGTAACTCCAATATAAAATGGAACCGTTTTGTAAAGTGGATCCTGATTGAAAGCGTAGGAATAGGTATCCGAATTCCAGTTTCGAACACGCTTGCCACGCAGATTCAAATTCGTCGCCTTATCCCCCAAGCCAAAGAAAACCTCATCGGCCTGTGCTTCCTTCGTACAGTACACATAATACCCACCAAAGTCCACATTTTCTTCCCAATGCATAGGCGCAAAGTCTGCATTCAATACTTTCTCCTCCGCGCTCCCGAAAGAGATAAAGAAGTTATCCTTCTTGATAAAACAGGTTACCGCATTGGTCTTGACTTTATAGTGTGTCTCTGATTCTTCTAATTGATAATTGACATACTCATCAGGCTTATGGTTGATAGCGTATGAAAAATCAGCTAAAAAAACACCCTCAGGTGCTAATCTCACGCGGATAATCTCTTCCGAGACAACCTTCACCTCCACCTTCGCGCGACCATCAGTGAAATAAAATACATTCCGGTCTTGCGAAAATCCTTTGACAGTGGTTAAATATTGTTTTTCTATCCGTGGTAAATCAAGTACAGGGTTATTGACGTGTTGCATGCCGTCTTCAAGACTTTCAGGGATAGGTATGATATCATTTGCAAACTCTTCTTTTTTGGTAGTATCAGCCATCTTTTCCTAATTCATTTGGAGATATTAACAGTTATTTTTGTTCGATTTAAATTACGATATATTTTAGAAAAACCACTATCGCAGATAGAAATCTTTTGAATATGGCAAAAAAAAAGTACAACTCTAGCTACCTATCTAAAGAAGATTTCGTTAAGAATTTGTAAAGGAAACATATGACATATTAAATACATAAAAATGCTTACCTTTGTAAGCCTTATTAAATTCTAGCCCCAGTAAGGCTAGAGGGTCTAATATTGTCATTATTTAAAATGAAATTATCACAATTCAACTTTAATTTACCTGAATCTTTACTTGCCTCTGAACCATCTGAACAAAGAGACGAATCGCGTCTTATGGTTTTACACCGTGACAGTGGAAAAATTGAGCACAAAATCTTCAAGGACGTTTTAGATTATTTTGATGATAAAGATGTAATGATCTTAAATAACACCAAGGTATTCCCTGCCCGTATGTACGGAAACAAGGAGAAAACCGGTGCTACAATTGAAGTATTCTTATTGCGTGAGTTGAACAAAGAACTTCGTTTATGGGATGTATTGGTAGATCCTGCTCGTAAAATCCGTGTAGGAAACAAACTATACTTCGGCGATGACGACTTACTTGTTGCTGAGGTAGTAGATAATACGACATCTAGAGGACGTACCATCCGTTTCTTATTTGACGGTACGGACGAAGAATTCCGCAAGAACATTGAAATCCTAGGGGAAACACCTCTTCCTAAATATATCAAACGTAAAGCAACACCAGAGGATAAATTCCGCTACCAAACGATCTACGCGAAAAACGAAGGTGCCGTAGCAGCTCCAACAGCTGGTTTGCACTTCTCGCGCGAATTAATGAAGCGCCTAGAACTTAAAGGTGTTGAGTTTGCTGAAGTAACGTTGCACGTTGGTCTTGGTACTTTCCGCACAGTGGAGGTAGAAGATTTAACGAAGCATAAAATGGACTCTGAGCAATTCATCATTACGGATGAAGCGGCTAAATTGGTAAATAAGGGTATTGATAATAAACGTAAAATCTGTGCGGTAGGTACAACATCTATGCGTGCGATCGAGTCTTCGGTATCTGCTGACAAACACTTGAAAGCAGCGAACGACTGGACAAGCAAGTTCATCTACCCTCCTTACGATTTCAGTATCGCAAACTCAATGATTACTAACTTCCACACGCCGCAGTCTACCCTATTGGTAATGATTGCTGCATTCGCAGGTTATGAGAATACCATGAATGCTTATGAAGTTGCTGTAAAAGAGAAATACCGTTTCTATTCATACGGTGATGCGATGTTAATTATCTAAGAATATAGCATAAAGAAAATAGAAAGGAGGCCTAGGCCTCCTTTTCTGTTATTTACTATCTTTGTCTTTATGAACCAAAACTTTGTTATCATTGTTGCCGCGGGTAGCGGTTCGCGCATGTCTAGCGATCTTCCAAAACAATACATGTTGCTAGACAGCAAGCCTATCCTCATGCATACCATAGCGAAGTTCGCCGAGGCAAACATTCAAGCCAAGATCATCCTGGTTATTTCAGAAAATATGCAGACTTTCTGGAAAGAACAATGCAAGGAGTATGGTTTCGAAATTCCTCATCAAATATGCTACGGCGGCGCCAGCAGATTTCAAAGTGTAAGAAATGGATTGCGTTACATACAAAATACCTGTCAACTATCTCCCGGCGATGTGATTGGTGTACATGACGCTGCAAGACCCCTCGTATCTCAGACATTAATCGAAAACCTATATCAAGCCTGTTGTATAGAAAATCCAGCGATTATCCCTGCCGTTCAGAGCAGCAACTCCGTTCGATTAGGTAATTCGAAAGAAAGTAAAGCGATAGATAGAGATCAAGTGTGGTTGGTTCAGACGCCTCAGGTATTTGAAGCAAGCCTATTCCAAGAGGCTTATAAACAGCAAGAGGAAAGCACGTTTACGGACGATGCCTCTGTAATAGAAAAAATGAGCAACGGCTTAACCATCTATCCAGGTGATTATAAGAATATTAAAATCACCTTTAAGGAAGATATCGCCATTGCTCAATATTACTTAAATAATACTATTTAAGCTCATTTAAGCGTTTCCTCGAATAACTCTTAATAAAACGACAATAACAGCAATTACCAATAAAATGTGGATGATACCACCTGTAGCATAACCTCCCAAGAAGCTAATTGCCCAGATAATTACTAAGATTACAGCGATTAAATACAAAATATTTCCCATAGTAGTAAAGTTTTGATTTGTTTTAAATTATTTAAACATATTATCAACTTTCTAACAACTCATATGATAAAAGGTTTGCAACAAGCTGATAAATTTTTAAAAAAATTTGTCTCGACTCGATAAATCGAGTAGTACTTAGTAGTAAGTAGTTAGTAATTAGACCTATGGCGAGAACTAGATGTTAGGCATAAGATTTCAGATATAAGAGTATGGTTTTTAGTTTTGAACCAAAAAAAAAGATGAAAGGATTAGCTGGATTTGTCTTTGAACCAGGAAAGGAAGGATTTAAGGATTGACAGGATCATGCGATATTCTTTCAACTAGGATCCTGCATATCTTTTTCATCCTTCCTTTCCTGGTTCAAAGACAAGTGATCCTTCCTTTCTTCAAAAATAGTACTAACTACCAACTACTAGTCAAACCCCTTTCAAACCCAATGTAAACCCAATACAAACCCCAATTAAACCCGCTCAAGAAGGGTTATGAAAAGGCTCTACAAGGGTAATATAAGGCCTTAGTTCAAAAGAAGGTATAATTAACCCTTGAACAGGGCGAGAACTTAAAAAAAGAAGATCAGGATTGCTTTATTCAGCGATATCGATCGCAAGGCCATCATAGGCAACGAAGACGCCATCGGGCAGTTCTTTTTGTATATCTTGATGCTTTCCGAAGCGGTGGCTGATATGGGTTAAATAGGTTTGCTCGGGAGCAATGCGTTTAACGACATCGAGGGCTTCGTCCAAAGTGAGATGGGAAATATGGGGATCTTTCTGCAGGGCATTGAGCACTAAAACCTTTACTCCAGCGAGCAAGGCATAGGATTCATCGGAGATGGTTTTCGCGTCGGTAATGTAGGCGAAGTCGCCAAGACGAAAACCGAGAACAGGCATTTTGAAGTGCATAACTTCAATGGGAAGTATGGATGCGCCGTAAAGTTCAAAGGCTTGACCGGCTACTATTTCCTCCAATTCCAATTGAGGCACTCCCGGATATTTATATTCGCTAAAAGCGTAATAGAATTCCTTTCTTAAAGCGTCGTGTGTAGCCTTATTGGAATAGATAGGGATAGACTGTTGCTGTTGATAGTTGTAGGCGCGCACGTCGTCCAAACCGGCAATATGATCTTTATGGGAATGCGTCATCAGAACTGCATCCAAACGATCCACATGCTGACGCAACATTTGATAGCGGAAATCGGGACCTGTATCAATCACTACAGCATGCTCATTATATTCCATGAGGATTGACGACCGCAAGCGATTGTCCTTTTTATCTGTAGATTGACATACAGGGCAATGGCACGCAATAACGGGCACACCCTGCGAAGTACCGGTACCTAAAAATGTTACTCTCAAATCGTCTCTATCGTCTTTTTAATATTTGTATAAAAGGGCTGTAGCTTTTCGCTAATCAGCGATTCATCGACCTCTATACCTTGTAATATCTGTAAAAGTGATTGTACTTTCATGTCCACACTGGAAAACTTGTTAACAACCACCACCTTAGAGGTTTGTAAGATACAAGCTCCCGTACGGAAGGATCCCTTCTCATAACGTAATTTGAAGCCTAACTCACTAAAAAGAACCTCTAATTTATCTAAACTAGTTTGTGTAAGTGGAATCATATATTAATATAGACAATATAACAAAGCTGTGTTAAACCGTCAATTTTTTCTTGCTTTTGTTAAATAGCTTAACGTTGGAATATTCGGTCATAAAACCTAAGCCGTAAGCGATTAGTTGGGTATAGGCAGCAATAACAGCGAGGAAAGCGACCTTAAGGCTCTTGCACACAAATAAGGCATGTAGGAACAGCATCAGCGTGTATAAAAACATGAATGTGTTGCCAATCCATCCCAACCAGTTAAAGACAGCCATTTCGTTCATGGTCAGCAGATTGATCGCATTGATCATAATCAACCCGAAGACGCCAATAGTAAAGACAGCAGGCAGCGCATGCACGGGTTTTAATTCCGATGTATAGCGTTGCCAAATCTCAATCCTCCCCTTTCCGAAATTATAGGTTTGCCGATAAAATTGTTGGAAATTCGCCCGGCGTTTATGATAGACAAAGGCTTCGGGTATTAAGCCGACCTTAAACCCTTCATTGATCATTCGGATACTGAATTCTATATCTTCTGATCGTCTTGAGAGTTTGAAACCTTGCGTTTTCTCCCAAACAGCGCGCGAGATACCCAAGTTAAAGCTGCGCGGATGGAACTGCCCTACATGCTTTTTATTGCCACGGATACCGCCCGTTGTGAATGGACTCGTCATGGAATAAGAGATTGCTTTCTGGATCGCTGTAAAGGATTTATGAGCGGCATCAGGACCACCAAAGGCATCCCAATTGTCGCGTTGCAAGCCGATCAGCACATTCTTAAAGTAATCCGTCGGAACGATAATATCCGAATCGAATACAATGAAAAAATCACCTTTGGCGCGTTCGAAGCCGTAGTTTCTTGCGAAGCCCTGACCTTCATTTTCTTTATAGAAATAATGTACGTCCAGTGAATCTTCAAATCGCGCTACAATATCCTCGGAGGATCTTGAGGAACCATCTTCAACGATGATAACCTCAAAATTTTTATACTCCTGCTCGGTCAAAGACGCTAATAATTCTTTGATCTCAACAGGACGATTGTAAAGAGGAATTATAATCGAAAAGAACATGTTAGATGACTTGGTCGATATGGTATTTATTTCTGTCTGAACCGTTCCTTGCTACCAATTCGGCGACAAATCCAGTGAGGAAGAGTTGCGTTCCTAGGATAATCGCTACAAGCGACAGGAAGAACATCGGCTGGTCGGTTACATTTCTGTAAGCAGTACCATTGGCGATACTCATCAGCTTGTCAGCGATAAGATAGATGGTGATAAAAAATCCAAGTAAAAAGCTGATTACACCTAATGGTCCAAAGAAGTGCATTGGGCGTTTGGCAAACTTCCCAACAAAGAAAATAGACATTAGGTCGAGGAAGCCCTTGACAAAGCGTCCGGGACCGAATTTGGTTGTTCCGTATTTTCTAGGGAAGTGCTGTACGACTTGCTCTTGAATTTTACTAAACCCAGCCCATTTTGCTAAGACCGGAATATATCTGTGCATCTCGCCATAGACTTCGATACTCTTCACAACGTCCTTCTTATAAGCTTTCAAACCACAGTTGAAGTCGTGTAAGTTGTCAATGCCTGACATGCTCCGTGTAACCGAGTTGAATAATTTGGTCGGAATAGTTTTAGTCAATGGATCATAACGTTTCTTCTTCCATCCGGACACTAAATCAGCATCTTGATTCATGATGCGATCATAAAGTTCCGGTATTTCATCAGGGCTGTCTTGTAGATCGGCATCCATCGTAATGACCACATTACCTTCAGCCGCTGTAAATCCAACGTTCAATGCTGCCGACTTTCCGTAATTCCTACGGAAGCGAATACCTGTAACATGTTCATTTTCGGCCTTAAGTGATTTAATCACCTGCCAAGAACGATCTTTACTACCATCATCAACCATGATGATCTCATAAGAGAAGTTGTTCTCGTCCATGACCCGTTTGATCCAGGCAACCAATTCTGGAAGAGATTCTTCCTCGTTATATAGTGGTATAACTACTGATATATCCATAATAATAAAAAGCAAAGGTATCATTTTCCAATGATACCTTTAGCATATAAACGGTTACGTTTAATTAAGATTTTTCGTTTTGCCAAGGATGAGCGTCGCCCGAAGGCGCCGGGCTTTGGAAAATTGGTCTTTCACGTTTGAAGATCGCTGCAAAGATTAGCGATAATACAAAGTACATTAAAATGGAAACCGCTACGCCTTTAAGGATTTGGCCAATTGACATCTCCGCTAAAGCATTTCTCTGTTGTTCCAACATTTCAATGGTATTATCGATATTTTCATCGTTAGCACCTGTAGCTTCCATCGTTTCGATGGTCATATTAATCGTGTTGTCGATTGCTTCCTGCTGCAAAGTCGGGTTAACCATATTCCAAACACTTACCCCCAATGTGCCAATTACTGCAGTAATGGCCATCATGATAAAGATGTTTTTTAACGCTGTAGAGAAATCCCAATATCCTCCCGCAGCTTTTCTCAGCGAGATCACGAAGAAGACAGCAACGATTAGGAAAACCACATAATTTACGAAACCTGCTGCCGCAGAAGAGGTGAACAGGGATGTAGCCGATACGGTGATGTATAAGGAAATGATGGATAGGATAAATGAAATTACACCAAGGACAACGCCCTGAATAATTGCTTTTTTCCGTACATCTGTCGTGTTTTCAATGGTTTGATTCATCATTATTTATTAAAGTTTATAATTAGTTGGTATAGTGCTGTATTTAAAGACTTGTTAGCTGCATGAGCTTCAAATTCTTTCAATTGCTCCGCTGAAGGATTTTGGTCGATAAAGAAACCAATAATCGGATAGAATAGATCAAATAATTCTTCGTCTTCCGCAATGGTCTTAGTTACTTCCGCTGCTGCTTCAAAGTCACTATCGATTAAGATCTGATTTGCGATCAGGTCTTCATAGATGCGATACTCATCTTGAAATTCGTCTTCTTCTACTAACAAGAATTCTTTCAGGAAGTCTTCTAAGGAAGGTTCGATATCCTCATCGTCACACTCGCGAAGATATAACAAGATGTTTAACATCTCCGATCCTCTATCGATTGTCTCCTCTTCAATAGCTTCCCATTCTTCCGAATCTAAGTAATCTTCTTCTAATTTTTCGACATCGACCGCAAAGAAATTAATCATCAACAAATCGAATGCATATTCGCGAAGCTCTTCAAAACGTTGTTCATCATCAAATACCGTATCCAAATTGGCTACTTTATCCATAAATGGTGCATCTGATTCGAAAACATCTAGTAATGCCGTTAGCACATTATTCGCTTCTAATCCTTCGCTCTTAGCGTATGAATTGATACTGGCTTCTAAGGCCTTTTTTACTTTCTTGTCCATATTAATCATTGATTAAGGTTTGATTATTATTGATTACTGCAAGTACTTTTCCTGTTAGTTCCTGTCCGAATAACGGGCTGTTTGCAGATTTCGACTTATTAGTTTTGGCGTCAAACGTCCATTTTTTGCTAGTGCTGAATAACACTAAATTCGCTTCTGCCCCTTCTTCGACCTTTGGTTGCTCTAGATTTAAAATAACACGCGGACCGACAGAAAGTTTCTCAACGATTGTTTCGGCGCTTAGTCCAGCTTTAATTAGCAGAGGCAAAACAGTTTGCGAGGCAATGATGCCATTGTAAGCAATTTGGAATTCAACGTTCTTAAATTCGATCTCGTGTGGTGTATGTTGGGAAACAATCGCATCGATTGTTCCATCTTTCAACCCTTTTAATAAAGCCTTGACGTCTTTTTTTGTACGCAACGGCGGGCTCACTTTATAGTTGCTATCGAAGCCTTTCACTTCTTCATCGGTAAACACTAAACTATGCGCTGCAACATCACAGGTTACTTTCAATCCTTTTGCTTTAGCTTTTTTGATCAAATCAACAGATTCTTCCGTAGAGATTGTGCTGAAGTGGATAGGCGCTTCATTGTACTCAGCTAAGAAGAGATCGCGCGACACCATAATAGACTCCGCTAAATTCGGAATTCCCTTCATCCCCAAATAAGTGCTCACATCGCCCTCATTCATTTGGTTTCCGCCAGCGATAGAATCATCTTCCGGATGCGACATAATCAATCCATTGAAGCCTTTAGCGTATAAAAGCGCGCGCCCCATTAGGCCGGCTTGTTGTACACTGTGGTTTCCATCAGAGAACGCCACTGCGCCTGTTTGCTGCATGTCATAGAGCTCGGCAAGGTCTTTCCCCTCTCTTTTTTTACTGATCGCTCCTACCGGATATACATCTACGATGTTACCTTTTGCCGAATTAACGATGAGCGCTACTTCGGAGCGACTATGGATCGGCGGATTGGTATTCGGATGCACCGCAACGGCGGTAAAACCTCCCGCAGCAGATGCTGCAGTTCCAGTTTGTATATCTTCTTTGGTTTCATAACCAGGCTCTCCGAAATTTACATTCAAGTCAAAGAATCCTACCGCTAAGAAGCTATCCTTAGCATCGATCACCTGCAGTTTCTTATCATCTGTTTTGATGCTTTTAGCAATCTTTTCAATCTTTCCATTCTTTACCAACACATCCACAGATGTAAGGTGCAAAGGATGAGATGCCGAAACTAATGTTGCAGAAGTAATTAATATTGTAGCCATGAAGTATGTTGATAATCTAAAGTTTGCGAAGTGAGTTTAGTATTATTAGGTATGAAAGCAATAACCCCACAGATTGATCTTTTCCAATGAGCATTTTCAAAAACCTTCTGCATACAGGAAACTGTGTTTAGCGAAGACGGGTACAGCTGTTTCATTAAAAAACAAAAGTACAAAATCATTCCAATAGATTGGTAATAGTTTTTGGGATTGCATGAAGAATTTACCCTTTATCCAGCAAATATCGGATCGTTTGTCGTTGGATGAGGTCGTCTTTATTCGCCCCAGCGAAAGGTATCGAGGTCTAATCCAATCATATCGAGTACGCGATCTACCACCGTTGCGGCAAGCTCCTCAAAGGTCGCCGGTCGGCTATAGAACGATGGTGATGCCGGACAGATTATCGCGCCAGCTTGGGTTGCCAATTGCATATTCTGGATATGTATAAGGTTTAATGGCGTCTCTCGTGTGACTAGGATTAATTTGCGACGCTCTTTGAGGATTACGTCTGCCGCGCGAGTCGTTAGATCGGAAGAAGTTCCCTGAGCAATTCTAGCCATTGTTCCCATGGAACAAGGTACGACGACCATGCTATCGAACTTAGCAGATCCGGATGCAAAAGGAGCCATGAAATCATTCTTCTGGTAGAATTTGAAGGGGTAGTTATTGAAGGATTGATCATCGAGCTCAAACTTCCACACATCTTTCGCATTGTCGGACATCACGATACCGACTTCGGCGATTTGATCTTGCAAAGCCACTAATTTATCCAACAGTACTTTTGCGTAGATGGAACCACTTGCTCCCGTAATTGCAACGACAATCTTCTTCTTTTTCGCCATAGCACAAAGCTAGGAAAAACTTTCTTGATTTGCTTATGAGGTGGGGTGAGATCGGAAGGTGTAGATATGAGCTAAATGCTATCAACAGTCATCTTGAAGCAAGAGGTAAATTAGTCTATCGAAGCTGAATTTAATTGAACACGATGAGAATAGCTGCACTTAATTTTCGTAGAACAAATAGTTCTCTTTAGTGAGGATATCGATAGGCATGGGCTTATAACCCTCAAAATTTTCTTTCTTTAGAAAGAATCGATAAAGGTAATTCAGCGCAAAGTACCCCTGCTTATCCGGACGTTGGCAGATTAGGAAATCGACGATTCCATCCGCGAGATATTCGACGTTTGACGATAAGAAGTCGAATCCGATGATAGGTGGCTTTTTCAGATCAGGGTGATCAGCATAGAAACGCCCAAGAAACGCGACACGCGAATTCGTAAAGAAAATCAAATCAGGGTCATACTTCTTAATGTTGATTTTCAGTTCCAATTCTACTTCTTCGTATTCATTATATGGAATATCAACGATATCGATTTTGATTGAAGGATCATAGCTAAGCAGATACTCTTTAAAACCTTCAATCTTGGTATCCAAATAACGATAGTTCTCAATACCCTTAGCCACATTTAGCACTAGGATACTCGACTTTGGTTTCACCAAATAAGAGGTCAAATTACCTGCCAACCGTCCTGTGCTATAAAGATCCGGACCAATATACCCAAGTGTAGACTTCGTAGGTATATCCGAGTTAATATAAATGGTTTGCATTCGTCGTTGATGGCAGACCTGTACAAACTCTTCCGTCTCTTTGACAAAGATTGGAGCAATAACAACGGCAGTAAAATTCTCCGAGAGGAGCTTCTCAGTTTCTTTTCTAAAAGTTGCCACATCCTCTTGATCGTATAAAAATATTGTTGTTATAATTCCAAAAGGTTGTAACTCTTCTTTGCCTTTATTAATCCCTTCTAAGCAAAGCGCCCAATAACCGGTCTGGAATGAAGTCTTGGGAATAATAACCGCAACGTGAATATTATTTTTAACAGAGAGGCTTCGAGCAAAAAGATTAGGCTGATAATTATGTTCTTTAATAATCGCCAAAACACGTTGTCGAGTTGTTTCGGAAACGTCTTTTCGATTATTAAGAACCCGATCGACCGTCGCAATGGAAACATTCGCCAACTTAGCTATATCTTTAATACCGAAATGCTTCTTATTTTGCTCGACCGCCATGAGTTATTTTTTTTTAAAAATTGAAATAGTTTTCTAGCGACAAATTCACCTATACCTCTCTTCTCGGAATTCGAATCCTCAAGAAAACTAATTATTCAAATATATCATCTTGTACATTAAGTCCAAAATTCCTTTAAAAATCACAGCATCTTTCAATAAATTTCCGTTATAGTCGTAATAATTAACAATAAAGCGCTAAATGATTAAATAATTTCACTTGGATTACAAATTACGAAGATTCGGCAATTGTTAGAATTACAGCGTCCGACACTTATTACATCGAAAATGATAATGCTAGTTGGCAATTTTTATGATAAACGAAACTTTACTAAAATATTGCTTTATCCTAGGATAAGGCGACATTACTTCCATTTTGGTCATTAAAAAAGGGTCGAATAAAGAATATATTCGACCCTACATCTACCTATGAAAAACATGCCCTTGGGGAGGGCATTGCAAAAGTAGTTATTTCGTGAAAATATATATAGGGTTGCTTAATAAAAAAGACTACTTGTAGCTATTTATCTACAAAATTTAAATAGTGTTCGTAAACGTTAAAAAAGATTTGTATACAAAAAGGAAAAATAACATTAAGAAAAATACCAAAGTAATAGAACAATGGCTTTAATAACGCTAATTTAACTTTTTTTTATTTATTTCGTAATATAAAATGCCCGATATGAGTTTGACAGTTTTAGAGGAATATATTGAAACGGGGAACCATCAAGACTTGGATCTTTTGTTGAGTAAAAACCCAGATTTATTAAAAGAAAGTACCAGCCACGAAATATCACCTTTGCTCCTGGCTTGCTATTATAATAAAACGCAGATTGTTCAGGTTATGCTCAAATACTTATCAAGCATTACCATACATGAAGCATGCGCAGCAGGACTCAGCGAGCAGGTGCGATTTATGTTGGAACAAAAACCGGATGTCATAAACGAAGTTTCCTCTCATGGTTTCTATCCAATCGGGATAGCAGCTCATTTTGGACAAGAGGAGATCGTCAGGATGTTACTGCGTAGCCACGCGAACCCAAACGCGGCTTCTAAGAATGGGTATCAAGTCTATCCAATTCATGCAGCATTGAGCGCACAGCAAGATAATATTGTAAAGATGTTGATTGAAGCAGGTGCAGAAGTAAATGTAGTTCAATCTTCACGTATCACACCGATGCATCTGGCTGCACAACAAGGCAATATTGATTTGATTATTATTTTGCTTGAACATGGGGCAGATATCAGCGTAAGAAACGAATTTGGCCAAACCGCATCCGACCTTGCTGCCGAAAAAGGTTTTCATGATATAGCCGAAATAATAAAAAGCTAAATACGATTAATGATTGAAGCGCCAATGCCGCAGTGTAAACAGCGCTTCTTCTCGCAATAGGCACTCCACAATTGCAGCACCGCCTGACTATCCAATGCGGATTCCAAAGGTAAGCCTAAGCTTTTATAAGGACGCACCAGTTTATTGATCTCTACAGGGACCTGTTCTAACCATGCTAGCGCACGATTAACCAGATTACCATCGCCCATATACTTCCCATAGGAAAACAATATCAGAGAAAAGCTATTAATAACCAGCAGATGGAAGAAATCTTTGGATATTGCCGTGCTATGCCCTACGGATTCTTTTTCAAAATGATAATGATTAGACCAGAATTCCGGAATCTCTAAATTATCTACAAAATATCGAATCTCCTCCAAGGATTCAGTTGTCGTTATCCAAGAAAACCACGAGGATTGATGTGTATAAAGAGAAGCAAGCTGTGCAAGTTTGAAAGTCGGGAAATTTGCAGGACGCATCCGCATGAACTTCCATTGATAAGGTGATAAACTATCTAATCCATGGAGTTTTTCTATATAGGCGTATTCCTTTTTCAGCTCCTGCACATAGCTTTCTTTCCCTGACACCTTTTGTAGCAAACCGGCTTGTCCGAAGAACAATGCATGAATCAGTTGAGGTTTATGAGCAAATTTTTTCAGCAGCTTTAAGTTCAACACCCTACTCAGCGCCGTAAATTGCTCTTTGTTTACTTTCATCCCAAATGCAGACGCTATCAGAATCAAAGTCACTCTTTCCCAATCTCCTTGAGTTTCATGGAGTAGAATTTTGACTTGCTCGTAGCGGGCTTCTAAGCGCTCTACAACAGTGCGTTGCAGCACCTGCACCTTAATATGCATCGGCACATTCTTAATGTCATATGCGCAGGGAATAGGATTTATATTCTGCAGCAAGGTATTTGCTTTGCAAACGATATCCGGCTCAATTAACTCTCTAAGATTCAAACTAGGCAACAGCGAACCATCTGCTAAGTAACAAGGCTCCTCTCCCTCCCATATTACGTGCAATACCACCGAATTATATGCTGGATTTTCGTGATGTCCATGAATGACCCAATCCTTTGCAGACACATGCACTTCCACATTTCCGCAGATATAAATATCCTCGATGAAAAGCAAAGCTCTTTGAAAATCGGGACCTGCATCTTGATTCCAGTCTCCGGGATGCAAAATTCGGATTGGTAGCCCAGCCCTCGTAAACAAAGGTATCTGGCGAAATAACCTGAAACGCCAAATAAATTGCAAGATATCTTCGGACATGCGCACATCCGAACATAAAGAACAATTATTAACTTAAATGCAAAAAATTATTAGGAATGAATTAAGGTTTGAAGACTATCGGAACCTACTTTTACCAGGTTCCATTCTTCACCCTCGACATGTGGTGCTGGGATCCCAGCTGACCAGGTTTCTGCAGATCGGAAAATTCGGGCTTCGTCCCACAAACCTGCATCTATAAACATATCTAGGGTTTTCTTGCCCCCTTCGATGATGATCGACTGGACATCCATCAAATATAATTGGTAAAGAATCTGCTGAGGCAAATAAAGATCGAAATTTTCGAGCTCTACGAATTTAAGATGCCCTTGCCACTCTGTCTTCACGGCATTGAACACGATGGTCTCCGCCTGATCATTCAAAATAGCAAAATCCTGAGGAACGGCTAAATTTTTATCTATCAATATTCGCTTCGGATTCGTTCCTTTCCAATCACGCACTGTGAGACTTGGATTATCAAGAATTGCGGTATTCTTACCCACCAGAATAGCATCCTCCTCGGCTCGCCATTTGTGAACCAACTGCTTGCTCGCGATGTTCGATATCCATTTCTGTGCGTCTTCCAGCGGCGCAAAATAACCATCCGCCGTTTGTGCCCATTTTAAAATGATATAAGGACGTGATTTTTCCAATTTTGTAAAAAATCGACGGTTTATCCATTTAGCTTGCTTTCCCAGCAGCCCAACCTCGGTCTCCATCCCAGCATCTTGAAGTTTTTTTAAACCTGCGCCATTAACTTTGGCAAAAGGGTCTAAACACGCGATAACAGCTTTTCGAAAGCCCATATTAACAAGAAGATCTGCGCAGGGAGGTGTTTTCCCGAAATGGGCGCAAGGCTCCAAACTCACATAAATCGTTGCCTCACTAAACATCGCCTTCGCCTGTGTTTCGCCATACCGCTCAATCGCTTGATTAACGGCATTTACTTCCGCGTGAGCTCCACCATAAGGAGAAGTGAAACCCTCACCGATGATTTGATCTTGAAATACAATTACTGCCCCAACCATAGGATTCGGGCTTGTTGTCCCTGCTCCTAATACCGCCAAATCTAAACAGCGTTGCATGTAATCTTGATCACTCATCATAGCGCAAAACTATTAATTATATCGATAAAAACACAGTTTTCTATTGATTTTTGTAGGTTTGTAAAATGGTAACCTTATTGAAAATTCGTCAAGAATTTGTTGAAAAACTTGGCGAAATCTATGACCCAGAAGAAGCTAAAACCTTGTCTCAGATCGCTGTCGAAGCAGTCACGGGTTGGAATCGAATGCAGCAAAATATACAACTTCAAACTGCCCTCGATAAAGAAGTGCTGAATGCATTATATGACATACTGCAAACATTACAAGCAGGGAAACCCATACAACATATCCTTGGCCACGCTCCTTTTTACAATATGGATTTTAAGGTCAATCAACATACACTAATCCCCCGACCGGAAACGGAGGAACTAGTCGAAATGATTCTTACCGACCATGAGGGCCAGAAAAATTTAAAAGTTGTCGATATCGGAACGGGTACTGGATGCATAGCCATCAGCCTTCAGAAACATTTATCCAACGCTACAACGACTGCACTCGATGTTTCTAGCGGGGCGCTGGAAATTGCACGTGAAAATGCACAGCGATTGGAAGCAAAGATTGATTTCCGTTGTTTGGACATCCTAGAGTGGGAATTGTCTTTTGGAGAGGGAAAGTTCGACATTATCGTCAGCAATCCGCCTTATATCACGCAGTCCGAGATGCGCGATATGCATCAAAATGTTTTACAACATGAGCCACACACAGCTTTATTTGTCCCTGAGGAAGCCCCGCTCCTCTTCTATGACTATATTGCCGATTTTGCGCTATCCCACCTCGCACCTGATGGAACTCTTTATTTCGAGATTAATCAATACCTCGCTGAGGAAACAAAAGCGCTAATGCTAAAAAAAGGCTTCTCCACGGCAGAAATCTACAGCGATATAAACAATGTTCCTAGAATGTTGAAAGCCGCTTTATAGCGTTTTAGTACAAGGAGTTTAAATGTATACATGGAAATCGATTCAATTATGCCTCGTTCCATCAAACTTCATTCGAAAAAAAACAGTAAGCTCTCGAAACAACAAAAGATTGGACTATTTTTTCAAACTGAAAAACAACGAGTTAAAAATTAGAGTCGCTTTTTTTAACAAAAGATTTGGTGTGTATGGATGATTTTTCTACCTTTGCATCACTTCAAA